>NZ_JAWJBQ010000003.1:0-241368 GCF_046535955.1 Pseudoalteromonas sp. SIMBA_162
AAATACAGAAAATGAAAGACACAAAGTAAGCATCAAAACACTTTTCATAACAATTACACCTTCAAGTAAAACATAACATGTTTATAGCGAGCTAATCGCGTGTATTTCTACCATAGCGTAGCTCGTTTTCTTATTGGTTTATTTTTAACAAACTTGCCAACTAATTGCCAGTGTTATTAAAATTCATACATGCGCGTTTTCTTCTCAGTATAAAACGAGCGACTGGGTCGTTTTCTTGACTATGCGAGCGACTGAGCTATAACTGTATATACATACAGCACCAATTCTATGGATTGAAAATGAAAACTCGTTCTGCGTATTTAAATTACATTTCGGACTATATGCTCACTCGACAGTATTCACTAAGAACTATTAATGCTTATTTGAGTTGGATCGCAAACTTTATTCACTTTCACAACAAACGCCACCCAAGCTCAATGGGAAATTCAGAAGTCGAAGCGTTTTTGGACCATATTGTATTAAAACGTAACATGTCAGCTAAAACACAAAGTGCAGCTTTAAATGCGCTAGCTTTTTTATATAAACATATTGTCAAAAATGAACTTTCGTTAAACTTGAACTTTGCTCGAAGTAAACGACAACCCAAATTACCTGTTGTAATGACACCCGATGAGGTCAAACAATTGATGATTCATCTATCTAAGCGATATTACTTAATCGTGGGGTTGATGTATGGTAGCGGCCTGCGAGTGATGGAAGCTGTGCAACTGCGAGTAAAAGACATTGATTTTGATTATAAATGTATTCAAATTTGGAACGGGAAAGGCAATAAGCATCGTATTGTTACACTTGCAACTGAGTTACTCCCGTTACTTAGAAATCAAATAATGCAAGTTGAAGAATATTTGCAATTAGATTTACAAAACGAACAATACGCAGGCGTATGGATGCCAAACGCTTTAGCTCGTAAGTATCCGTCAGCTAACAAATCACTCGCGTGGCAATACTTATTTCCTTCCTATAAATTAAGTAGTGATCCAGAAACTGGCGAGATACGGCGTCATCACTTCCATCCTACATGTGTTAGAAAAGCGGTTAAAAAGGCATTAAAGCAAACCAATATTACAAAGATTGTGACGCCTCATACCTTTCGTCATTCTTTTGCAACACACTTATTACAAAGTGGAGCAGATATAAGAACGGTGCAAGCTCAGTTAGGTCATACAGATGTTAAAACCACGCAGATTTACACTCATGTTTTACAGCAAGGGGCAAACGGTGTTGTTAGCCCATTAAGCAAAATTTTCTAGCGTAAAACCCGCCATGAGGCAAACAAATGGACAAAACACATATTTTCCAGTAGTAAGAATGTAAATCCATCAAAACCACAATATGCATAAAAACATATCACAAAGTATTTCAATATAGCCATTTAGAATACTGAAACAATATTTGGAGGATATCTATAAAACTTTTTTATATACCTCTTTTTGTTGCCGCGTACTTTTTCGTGCGTCATAATCTAACGCCTTATTTATTAGCGGACTTTTTATGAACTGGCTTGCGCAATTACCGACTCAACGAACACCTTGGCTTTTATTCACTGCGATTGTTTTTATGCTAGAAGTAACCGCATTGTTTTTTCAATATAAAATGGGGTTAGCGCCCTGCATTATGTGTATTTATCAACGTACCGCGGTGTTAGGATTACTTGGCGCGGGTATTGTTGGGTCAATTAATCCACAAAGTAAAATAATGCGTATAGTTGCTTACATTACTTGGGGAGTATCGAGCATTTGGGGGTATTTAATTGCCCGTGAGCACATAGATATGCAAACAACAACAGATCCGTTTGCGTTTAGCTGCGAGTTTGAGCCTAACTTTCCATCGTTTATGCCGCTGCATGAATGGATACCGAGCTTTTTTGAAGCCACTGGCGATTGCGGTAACATAGATTGGGAGTTTTTATCGCTCAGTATGCCGGCTTGGATGGAAATTATTTTTGGGCTATTCGCTCTAACATTTTTTATTGTATTAGGTAGTCGCTTAATACTAAAAAGAACGGTTTAATAATTATGTTTACCTTTTTTTCTAGTCAACTTAAACAGTTGCAACATTTAAAAATACGCGAGAGACAGCTTGTTATAGCACGGTCTTTATCAATGCTGTCACCTACCGACCGTGTATTACTGCGTATTATCAAAATATTGCTATTAAGCCCGTTGTTTTTAATATTTACACTTTTTGAAGGTTGGATAATCATTCCCTTTTTAATACTCGGTGGGCTTTTTTATCCGTTATTAACCGCTCCGGTCGATATAAATTTTGCCAGAAAAAACTTAGACGAAGCACTACAACAACATGAAAAGGGCGCTTAGCGCCCTTTTGCTAAAGTTTAACTTTTCCTTCTAACTTAGCCATTACTTTTTTGCCAATCCCCTTCACTTTGGCCAAGTCCTCAAGGCTTGTAAATGAACCATTTTCATCTCGGTAATTTACTATTGCTTGTGCTTTCTTTTTACCAATTCCAGGAAGTTTAGCCAACATTTTTGCATCTGCATCATTAATACTTACCGCTTCGATGGGAGCCATAGATTTGCTCACTTCAGGTAATTGCGCGTAAGAGGTAGTAATGGGTAGGATACTTAGCAAACTTGCTATAAGTAAAAGTTTAAATATTTTCATTTATTCGTCCTTATTGTCCATTTTAGAACATATTTATTTTAATTATTAGGGAAGACCATAAATGACAAACGCGAGGCTAGCCACTTTGGAAGTACCTAAATGCATCATCACTTTTATCCGAAATCCTTAAAATGCAGCTGGTACAACCAAGTGATATATTAAATAAAGTTAAGTTACCGTTTTTTGTCAAATTTAAGACACTTAAAAATTACAACTCTGCGCTTGCATATTTACTTGCAAACCTTTACTGTATATAAAAACAGTAATCTTATGGTTTTTTATAAACCACAGTGCCAAGCAAGTTTGCAGGAGAAATCATGGCTGTTGTTGTTAAATATGTTGTAGAACGAAACGGAGTCGAGCGTATGACGTTTACTACTAAGAAAGAAGCTGATGCCTATGACAAAATGCTAGACATAGCAGAATCACTTGAGCTGATGCTAGAAAAAGTAGACGTGCCACTGAGTGAGCAACAAATAGAATCGCTTGCGTTAGAAATAGCAAAAAGTAAAGACGACTTTATGTCGGTACTTAAAGGTGCCAAAGAGCCTACGACTAAAGCGGCAAGTAAAAATAAAAAATCAGATAACGTTGCATCTATTGACGATAACAACGCTAAACAAGCAAGCTAAACATTTTGCAAATAAAAAGGGAGCAACTTAGTTGCTCCCTTTTTTATAGCTTTTATAAAAACGAATATTAATTAAAGCTCTTTTTCAACTTCATCAAATAACGTTGTTATATCTGAGTTAGGCTCATTGGTTGCTAAACTTACAACTACAATAGCAATACTTGCAAGTATAAAGCCTGGGACAATTTCGTACATTACGCTACTTAAACTTTCACCGTTGATTGTGAATGGGCCATAAATCCATAGTAAAACAGTAACTGCACCCACAACCATACCTGAAAGCGCACCCGCAAAGTTCATACGTTTCCAGTAAAGGCTAAACAATACAAGCGGACCAAATGCAGCACCAAAGCCAGCCCATGCATTACTCACTAAGTCTAAAATAGAGCTGTCTCTATCGTATGCGAGGTAAATAGCAAGTATTGCAACAATCGACACACTAATGCGCCCTACTAGTACAAGCTCTGCGTCACTGGCTTCTTTACGTAAAAATGTTTTGTAAAAATCTTCCGTTAGTGAGCTTGAGCTTACTAATAGCTGAGATGAAATTGTACTCATTATTGCAGCTAATATTGCTGCAAGTAAAAAGCCAGCAATAAGTGGATGAAACAACAGCTCTGACAGGATCAAGAATATAGTTTCAGGATCATCCACAACTATATTATTTTCATAAGTGTATGCTGCACCAAAAATACCCGTACCTACTGCACCAATTGCAGCAACAATCATCCAAGACATACCAATACGACGTGCTGTTGGCATATCTTTAACACTGCGCACCGACATAAAGCGAACAATGATATGTGGTTGACCAAAGTAACCCAAGCCCCACGCCATTGCTGAAATAATACCTAGCGCAGACCCTGCGCCTATCCAACTTAGCATGTCTGGATTAACACTGTTTAGGGTTGACTGCAGTGGTTGCTCTAATAAAGAGTAAGCTACAGCGGGTACTAAAATAAGTGCAATAAACATAATACAGCCTTGCACGAAGTCAGTTAAGCTAACCGCTAAAAAGCCGCCAAAGAGTGTATACAAAACAACAACACCCGTTGTGATGTATAGCCCCATTTCGTAGCTTAAGCCAAATGAGCTCTCAAATAGTTTACCACCGGCAACAACACCTGAAGAGGTATAAAGTGTGAAGAACACAATAATTACAACAGCCGACACAACTCGGAGTAAATTTGATTTATCGTTAAATCGGTTAGAAAAGTAATCAGGGATGGTAATAGAGTCATTCGCTTTTTCAGTGTAAACCCTTAAACGCGGCGCGACTAAAAAGTAGTTTAACCATGCACCGGCAATTAAACCAAATGCAATCCATGTGCTACTTAAGCCAGTAACAAACATGGCGCCAGGTAACCCCATTAAAATCCAGCCACTCATATCTGAAGCACCCGCTGAGAGTGCTGCAACACTTGGCGACAAGTTTCTACCACCCAGCATATAACCAGAAACATCACTTGTTGACTGCTTATAGGCATATAAACCAATACCTAACATAACAACAAAATATAGTGACAATGAAATGATCATTCCTGTTTCCAAATTCGCCTCCATAAAACAATTAAAAGTAGCAGGCTTTTGATCCGAATATTGACTCTTAAAATTTTATAATAAAGTCACTATTAGGATAAAAGCATTCCTTCGGACTATATCATGCTTGTAACAAAAATCTCTATTTGTTGTATTTTCTTAGTTTAAAAATAATCATGTTGAAAACAATTGCTAAAAAAACTTTTTTACACGCAAAAAAATAGCCAAACGCTTTTATTTAATAATGATATTTTATTATTTAGTAAAATATACAGCATGCTATTTTGTATGTTTTCTAATATATTATTACAATAGCGACTGACTTGACTGACACGGATTTTTTTATGTATTTTTATGCTGCGCGCCAACCTATTTTAAATCGTGATAAAGAGCTTATTGGTTATGAGCTTTTATTTCGTGATGGCGTGGATAATGTATTTCCCAATATAGATGGTGACGAAGCAACTACACGCTTAATTGAGGGCAGTCAGTTTAACTTTGGTTTAGAAGACTTAACCGATAACAAACCCGCTTATATTAACTTTACACTAGAAACCTTACTTAAGGGTTACCCTACCCTGTTGGGTAAAGACACCATTGTTGTAGAAATACTTGAGACAATTCAACCGGGTAAACGTTTACTTGCGATTGTTAAAAATCTCAAAGACAAAGGCTACACCATCGCGCTCGATGATTACATTCACCAGCCGGTATGGCGCCACTTTTATCCGTTTATCGATATTATTAAAATCGACTTTTTAACGTGTGATTTAGCAACAATAAAAACCATTATAAAAGAGCTAAAGGCGCACCCTCATATAAAGCTTTTAGCTGAAAAAGTAGAAACGTACGAAGCATATAGCTTAGCGTTAGATCTTGGCTTTGATTATTTTCAAGGGTTTTTCTTTTCAAAACCAGAAATGGTACAAAGTAAAGCGTTACCACCATCAGAAATGGCACTTGCAGAATTACTTTACCAAACGTCAAGCGTAGAGATGGACCTAAAAAAAATCACCGATGTATTTGAGCGCGACGTAAACCTATCTTACAAACTGCTCAGATACTCAAACTCAGCAGCCTTTACACGACGAGCTGAAATAAGCACAATAAAACAAGCACTTATTGTTTTAGGTGCTCAAGAGATCAAAAAACTTCTCTCTTTGTTATTTGCTGCACAAATATCGGCTGATAAACCGGTAGAGTTAATTAGGCTATCACTTACACGCGCTCGCTTTTGTGAGCTGTTAGCTATTTCACATGGCCAAATGAAAGACACCGGCATGGCATTTTTAACCGGTATGATGTCGTTAATGGACGCTATTTTAGATGAAAGTATGCAAAGCGTGATGCAAAAGCTTCCTTTGTCTAACGATATTAAGGCAGCTCTGTTAGATAACGAGGGGTTATTAGCGCAATACTTGAACCTTGTTAAACATTACGAAAAGGCTGATTGGTCACAAGCAAACGACATTTCAACAGCACTTAATATTGCCGATAAAGTACCTGATGCGTATCACGAGGCACTTAGTTGGGTGAACGAGCAAATGAGTTTGATGGTTAATACCTAATACTTGCTAAGCAATATTATAAAAAACGCCAGCATTAAGCTGGCGTTTTTATTTTGATTTGGCTTATAAACTTTCTAAAAAGTCTTCATCAAAGTCGGCAGGCTCTTCTTTAATTGGCGGGTTACCATCGTAAAGTTCGAATAACTGACGCTGAAAATAAATATCTTTTACAAATAAATACGGGTCAAGTGAGTCATTTAAAAGCCCTTCTTGCGCCATTAATGAAGCACGCGCTTCTACCGCTTTTAACGCAAATACTAGCACCGTTTGTGGCGTAGTTAAGGCAATTTCAGGCAAAACAAAGTTGTCTACTACGTCACCGGTTAAGTTTCTTGCTGTAGTAGGCCCCATTGCAGGTAGCATTAAGTATGCACCATCACCAATGCCCCACACACCCATTGTTTGGCCAAAATCTTCATCTACTCGATTTAAACCAAGCGAGCTAGCTACATCAAAAATACCAAAAATGCCCACGGTAGAATTCACTAAAAAGCGCGCAAGGCTTACACTTGCGTTACCCGGTTTACCCTGTAGCCCCGCATTTACCATATCAACCGGTGCAGTTAGGTTATCCGTAAAGTGAACAATGCTTTGACGCACAGGCACAGGAGTCACAGCAACATAACCAACCGCTGCTGGGCGAAGTATGTAAGCGTCTAAAACATCCATATTAAAGTCATACAACGGACGGTTAATACTTTGCAGTGGATCTCTTTCATCAACTTTGCTTTCTGGTACTTGCGCACAACCGGCCAGTATCAAAAAGCTTAAAAAAGCTAAACTTTGTCTTAACATTTTTCGTCCTTAAGGTATTAATGTATCTATTTTAAGTTGGTATTCACTTACACTTTCACGCTTTAATGAGCCAGAATGCCCTTCTAATTCACCTGAACTTGGCATAACAGAGTCATCAAGCGAAATACGCGCCGATATAATAATATCTTCTGCGCTAGATAAGTTCATACCTTCAACCATGGCAGTGCTGTCGTTTAACTCAACTGTAACAGGGAATGAATATGAAGTGAGTTTTACAGCAGCAATCGGCATTGGCGAACCATTTGCCGCTTTTGCAAATACAAATAAAGTCCCCTTTTCAGGCAGTTTATTTATAAGCTCACTGGCAACATTAACGGTAACAGCAATGCTGTTGGCTTTAGTTACTGGCATTACCGAGCCTTCGCTTTGCATTTGCAGTTCAATATCTGCAATACGCTGAGATATTAAACTATAGCGAGAATCATTTTTTTCCATACTGGCTAGTAATACTTCAAAGGCGGCTTTAGCTTGAGGCCAGTCTTTTCGCTCGTAAGCAATGAGCGCTAATAACGAAATAGCATCTAAGTTAGTCGGTTCTGCGTTTAATACTTTAGACAACATACCCGCTGCACGCGTCATATTCGCTTCGCTGCCTTCAAGTAGCAAAATTTGGCTGTAACTTATTAACACCTGTTTATTATCGGGGTTCATGCGCAGTGCTTTATCAAATGACTGCTGAGCCATATCAAACTCATTCAGTGACATAGCAACACGACCAAGTAACATCCATGCCATTTCGTCATCGCCTGAACGGCTTAACTTGGTGCGTAACGCCAGTGCAAATGCTTGTAACTCGTTTTGAGTAAGCTGCTCGCCTTTTTGCATCACAGCGCGCTCGCCGTATTCGCTCAGGTTATCCATGGCATCGTGCCATGCTGAAATTTGCTGTTGACTACCCGTTAAACTGTAAAATATACCGCTTAGTGCAATAACAAATGCGCCGCCTGTAAGGGCAAAAATACGGTTGTTACCTTTGCTAATTAATGATTTTTCTGGTGAAAGCTCATTAAGCAAACGGCGTTTTAGTTCAACTATCGATTCAGAATAGTTAGCATCATCTATTCGTTGATTATCTAAATCGGTCTTTAAATCAACCAAACGTTGTTCGTAAATACTTATAAGCTCGGCATTTGCGTTGTGAGTAATTGTTTTAACACGCTCTTTTTGTAAAAAAGGCAGCATAACAAACGCCAGTGCAATCAGTGTGAGTAAAGCAAAACACGCCCACATTAAAATCATTTAACTTTGCTCCTGACGTTTATTTTGTTCAATTAGCTTATTTAAAAGTACTTCATCTTGGTTGCTCCAAGTCTGCTTTACAGACGCTTTACGCTGACGAATTACAATAAAACCAAACCCAACAATAACAATTAATACCGGCAATACCCAAAGCACCAGTGTTGCTGGTGTCACAGGTGGGTCGTAATGAACAAAGTAACCATAGCGGTCAATCATGTAGTCAATTACTTCATCTTTGGTGTTGCCTTCTTTAACTAGCTCTACCACTCTTTCACGAAGGTCTTTGGCAACTATAGCGTCAGAATCAGCAATGTTTTGATTTTGACATTTAGGGCAACGAAGTTCTTTTGTAAGCTCTTCAAAACGAACCGCTTGCTCGTCGGTATCAAATACGTAGCGATCAGTTTGCGCTAATGCACTCGTAGTTAGTAAAAGGCTGAGTGAAAACAATAGCCACTTCATTATTTTAGCTCCTGCATCATAGGTGCAAATTTAGAACGCCATACTCGTGGATTTATATCACCGGTATGGTGTAGCAAAATAGTGCCGTTTTTATCGATTAAAAATGTTTCTGGCGCACCTGAAACACCCAAATCTAACGACAGCGTTCGATGTAAATCCAAAATATTAAACTGATAAGGGTTACCCGCACGCTCAAGCATATCTTGTACTTCAGTACGTAGTGCTTGCATGTCAAACGGGCCATCAAAGTCGGCGTCGTAACCTTGCACATAATACAAGCCAATAATTTTAACGCCTTGCTCTCGCAGCTTTGTTAAGTAACCCAGCTCAGCTAAACAGGTTGGGCACCAAGTGCCCCATACATTTAGTAAATATACCTCGCCTTTTAACGCTTCGTTGGTCCATTGCTTGTTGTCTTGCATTAAATCAGGAAGCGTAAATGCAGGCATTTCATGGCCTATTCGCCCAGTTTGTATTTCGCGTGGGTTTGCAAATAAACCTTGGTATAAAAACACACACACAAAAGCAAATACTAAAAGAGGCGCTATGGCTAACAATTTACGGTTCATAACACACTCTCCGCTGCTGCTTTTCGAGCTGTTTTTGCAGATGTACGGTAACGTTTATCAAACAAAATCATAAACCCTGCAAGTGAAATTAATACACCACCAATCCATAACCAACGCACAAACGGCTTGTGGTATATGCGCAGAGACCAAGCCCCTTGGCTTAATTGCTCGCCTAGAGCAAGGTATAAATCACGTGTGAAGCCAGCATCAATGGCAGCTTCTGTCATAAATTGCATGCCAATATCGTATTTACGTTTTTCAGCGTATAAACGAGTGACTACATCATCGTTTTTTAGCACCGTAACAACACCAGCATGGCCACTGTAATTAGGTCCACGGATTGTTTTAACACCTTCAAAGCGGTAGTTGTATTGATTAAGCTGCACTATATCGCCTTTCTTCATCGATACATCACGCTCAACAGAGTACGCAGAGGTTAACGCAACACCCGCAATAACAAATGCCATACCAATGTGGCCTAGCACCATTGCCCAATAACTAACACCTAAGCGTTTTAACCCTTCTTTTAATGTGCCATGCACTGCGGCTTTAGTGTAAATGTCAATCAAGGTTGAAACAGCAACCCACACACCCAGCGTTGTTGCTAATAGCGTAAGTGGTGTCACTTCGTCGTAAGCTGAGAACAACCATACGCAAGTAATCGCCACACTGGCCAAAATACCTACAACAATTTTATTTTGCAAAAACGCCCATTTGTTTTGCTTCCAGCGTAAAAAAGGACCAATGCCCATTAAAATAGCAAATGGCACAAGTAGTATTGCAAACATTTTATTAAAGAACGGTTCACCTATAGAAATACTGCCCAAGCCCATTTCTTTGTGCACCATAGGCAATAAAGTACCCAATAATACAATTAAGGTCGCCACAACTAAAAAGATATTATTTAGCCATAATGCCACTTCGCGCGATACAAATTTGTAGCGTCCTTCGCTATGAACTTGCGATACGCGTAATGCGTAAAGCGCCAAACCACCGCCAACAACTATTCCTAAAAAGGCGAGTATAAACAGGCCTCTGTCGGGATCTGTTGCAAACGCATGAACTGATACAATAATACCTGAACGCACAATAAACGTTCCCAGCAAGCTTAACGAAAATGCTGCAATTGCCAGTAATACGGTCCACGATTTAAAAATGCCGCGCTTTTCTGTCACGCTTAGCGAATGAAGTAAAGCGGTTGCAACAAGCCAAGGCATAAGGGACGCGTTTTCTACTGGATCCCAAAACCACCAGCCACCCCAGCCAAGCTCTGCATAAGCCCACCAACTGCCAATAGTAATACCTAAGCTTAAAAAGCCCCACGCGGTCATTGTCCATGGACGTGACCATTTGGCCCACGTGTTATCAAGCTTACCTGTTAACAGTGCTGCAATAGCAAACGAAAAAGCAACCGATAGCCCAACATAACCCATGTAAAGTAATGGCGGGTGAATGATCATTCCGGGGTCTTGTAAAAGCGGATTCAAATCTCGCCCTTCTACCGGAAAATAAGGAAGTAAACGTTCAAATGGGCTTGATAATAGTAAGGTATACATCATGAAACCAACACCTAAAAAACCAAGCACGCCTAAAACACGGGCACGTAGAACCCAAGGTAATGACTTTGAGCGAGCAGCAACAACAGCAGTCCAACCTGCTTGCATCACTAACCAAAGCAATATTGCTCCTTCATGGCCGCCCCATGTCGATGTTATTTTGTAATACCATGGCAGTGTGCTACTCGAATGATACGCCACATAAGATACGGTAAAGTCGTCAGTTAAACTTGCGTAAATAAGCGCAGCAAACGAAATTAATACAAACGCAAACTGGCCAATAGCTAAAGAGGGGGCAGCACGCATTAAGCGAAGATTACCTGTATGCGCGCCCCAAAGTGGAAAAATACATAATAAAACGCTCAGCACCATGGCAAGCGTTAAAGAAAAATAACCAATTTCTGGGATCATAGCTAATTACCACTATCTAAGTTGTATTTTGGTTTTTCATGCTTAATACCTTTAACCGCTTCAGCAACTTCTGCAGGCATGTATTCTTCATCATGCTTGGCCAGTACTTCAAACGCTTCAATGACATTAGGCTCAATTAAAACACCTTGCGCAACAATACCCTGCCCCTCACGAAACAGATCAGGTAATATCCCCTGATATTTCACAGTCACTAATGGACCTGTATCAATTAATTTAAAACTCACTTCTAAGCTTTGCTCGTTTCTTTCAACAGATCCAGGTACTACCATGCCGCCAATACGAAGCTTTTGACCAATAAAAGGTTTTTCTTTGTTTGGGCCTTTGCCATCAATCAATTCGCTTGGGGTATAAAATAGGTTTATGTTTTCTTGTAAAGCATAAAGCACTAAGCCTATGGCAGAACCCAAACCAAATAAAATAGCAACAATCACTAATAAGCGTTTTTTACGTCTAGGGTTCATGATGCTTGCTCCTGCTTGGCTTGTTTTATACGCTCTTCACGCACAATTTGTTGCTCTACTGAAGCCATAATATGCTTAGTATCTCTTAAAGAGCTCACTAAAATACCCAGTAGAATAAGTGCGCATGTGCCAAATGAAAGCCATACATAAAATCCATAGCCTCCCATTGCAATAAAATCAGAAAAAGAGTCAAACTGCATAATTACCCCCTATTAAGCAACTGGCGCACCCATGGGCGATGCTTTTCACGTTGCAAAATTTCATTTTTAAGACGAATTAAAGTGACTGTGCCAACAAACGCTGCAAAGGCTAAAATATTTACCATTAATGGCCAAAACATGCTTGGGTCAACTGCATTGGTATTGAATTTAGTGATGCTGGCTCCCTGATGGAGGGTGTTCCACCACTCAACCGAAAAGTGAATGATTGGTAAATTGATCACCCCTACAATCGCTAAGATAGATGCAGCACGGCCCGCTGATTTTTTATCTTCAAAAGCGTGGTATAACGAAATTACGCCCAAATATAAAAATAATAAAATAAGCTCCGATGTGAGTCGTGCATCCCACACCCACCAAGCGCCCCACATAGGTTTACCCCATGCAGCCCCTGTTATAAGTGCTATTGCAGTCATACATGCGCCAACTGGTGCAATTGCTATAACGGCAAGTTCTGCGTTTCTGAGTTGCCATACAAGCGCAACAATGGCGGCAATGGCCATAGAGGAATATGCTCCCATTGATAAAATGGCAGAAGGAACGTGAATAAAAATGATACGGTAGCTGTCTTTTTGTTGGTAATCGGCAGGTGCAAAACCAAGCCCCCACACCCAACCAACGAGCATACTAACAACCGTAACTACGGCAAAATAAGGCAGAAACGTATTGCATAACTGGTATGCACGCTCTGCTTTAGCATAGGGATGTAACCACTTCCACATTAACTTATACTCACTTTTAAAGCTGACGATATGGCGATTGGTGCGCTAATAATAGCGATGACTAACATAGCACCAAGGATGGCAAGTTGCCCGCTATAATCCAGCGACATAACACTGGTATCGATAGCCGACGTTGCAAAAATTAGAACAGGAATATACAAAGGCAGTACGAGTAAACTCATCAAAATACCCCCTTTTTGTAGCCCAACAGTAAGCCCAGCACCTATTGCACCAATAAAACTTAATAACGGTGTACCCAATAATAACGTTAAAACAGTGGCCACCAGCGCATTACTATCTAAATTAAGTAATAACGCGAATAACGGGGTCATTAATACAAGGGGCAAACCCGTCACAACCCAATGTGCAGCCACTTTTGCAAGCACTGTAAGTGACAATGGGTACGATGAGGAAATTAACTGCTCAAGAGACCCATCATTAAAGTCATCTCTAAACAGTTTATCTAAGCCCAACATGGTAGAGAGTAAAGCTGCAACCCAAATGATACCGGGCGCCATTCTAGCAAGCAGACCGGGCTCAGGACCTATTGCTAACGGAAACAAAGAAATAACAATTAAAAAAAACAATATTGGGTTTACAATTTCTGCTCGCTGGCGAAAAGCAAGCTTTATATCTTTAGTAAAAACCGCACTGAATAGTAACCAATAAGAGTGTTGACGAGTCATCAGTGGCGGTACTCCAATGTGATTGTTTGTAAATCACTAAAGTGAGTAGTTAGGTCTTGGTGGGTAGTTAATAATATGGCGCCATTATTATTTAAATGTTGAGTAAATCGCTGCTGCAAAAACGCAACACCGCTTTTATCGAGCGCAGTAAATGGCTCGTCTAACACCCATAAATTTGCGTCGCTTAGCCAAAGTCTAACTAATGCAACTCGTCGTTGCTGGCCTGCCGACAGCATTCTAACAGGCACATCTTCAAGACCGACCAAGCCTAGTTTTGCTAAAATTGGGTAAAGGTCAGGCTCATTTGAATAACCGTTGATCCGTAACCAAAAGCGTACATTTTCAACAGCGCTCAACTGAATGTTAACACCCGTTTTGTGGCCTATAAAAAGTAAGTCGTGGGCGAACTCTTCATAGTATTTATTTATTGAGCGTTCTTGATACAAAACCTCGCCTTCATCAGGCGCAGAAAAGCCAGCGATGATACGCAATAACGATGTTTTACCAGCCCCATTAGGACCCGCTAATTGCATGATTTGACCGCTTTTAAGGCTAAAATTAAGGTCCGCAAACAAACAACGTTCTTGCTTGATGCAGGAGACGGACTTAATGTGTAACAAGATGACGATTCTCTCTGCCAAAAATTAGGCGTTAGTCTACCATAATGATAGGGTAATACGAATATTGCTTTAAAATCGATTCACTTAAAATAGAGAAAACTTGATTTAAAATAATGAATACGCCAACGCAAATAACATTATCCAATTCATTGGTTATCAATTCATCAACTAATAACCAAACCAATGAGTTACCACAAATACCAAGTGAAGTACTTGCGGCTAAAAACATTCAATTTTCAAAAGACTCTATCACGCTAGAAGTGCTGGTTAATAAGCAATGGCAAACGCTCAGATTAGGCACAAGCAATGCCCCTCAATCTTTAGATAAAATTGCTAGCGCGCGCATTCAACTAAGCGAAGACGGAAAGCAGCTATCTATTTTGCCAAATGTAGCAACAATTAAACTTAACCAGCCTGCCCAATTACAACGCTTATTAAATTTTATTAGTACCGGTGCAGAGGTTGAAAGCAAGCCACTTTCAGTTCAGCTTGCTTTAGCGCCTGCACCAAAGCTAATTATTGATAAGCTCAATGCTAGTATTGCCATAAATAAAGATGTTGCTCAGCTACTCAGCACAGAGCAACCTTTAAAACTAGCCATAAGTACCAACAGTAAAGGCGCACAAATTGATGTTATTAACCGCTTTGCTGATACCGTTCACACCCAGCCTTTAAGCCAAACAAAGCTGGTTAAAATGCTAGCAAGCTTGTTACCCAATGCACAACTACAGGCAACGCCTAAATTAGCCATTTTAACGCATCCGCAAAAATCAGGCTCTTTCACCACGAAAGTATCAAACACGCAGCTTGCTGAACTGCCTAACTCGCCTGTGAAAGTGACTGTTGCAAATCAAGCCGATAAGCTTGTAATAACAACACAAGCTCAAAGCGTAAAAGTGATGCTGAGTAACTCTTTTACTAAACCTTTTAATGAATTACTTACTGCGCAACACGCTAATTTACAAACCGCGCCAGCGCAGATTAATAACACCGCTAAAGTAAGTCCGCTGGTGAGTAGCCATAGCCCTATAAAGTCTTGGCTGCAAACTAGTTTTAGTGATTTAAAAACACGAATCAATGATGCAGTAAATTATTTTGAAAACAAATCGTTTGCAAACGAAATCAAAACTCAAATCGCACCATCACTCACTTTACAAAAACAGTTTATCGCCCCGTCCTCACTAACAAGTAGAATTAATTTAATTGAAAATGCAGGTATACAAGTTGCTAATAGTGCGCAAAAGCCAAGTACTGAACTTGTTAATATTTTACCTAAGCATTTTTCTCAATTACCCCCTATTGTGCAGTTAACACAGCTAATAAAAGCAAATGTTGCTATTTGGCAGCCTCCTAGTGCCAAAGTTATCAGTAGTCATTTGCATATACCCAATGCTAATACAACAAATACACCAGAAAATAAGCAGCCACCAATCGAAAAAGTCTCAGCCCACAGTAAAACAGAGGTAGGTACACAATCAGGCGCACTGTTAAGTGCTCAAATAAAAGCAGAACCCGCAACCAAAAATACAGAGCAAGTATTAAAAAACCAAACAGTGCAAGTTCAATCCACCTTGAGTAACGACCTACAAAAACAAACGACAATTAAAGAGTTAAATTCTCTTCCTGTTACAAAAGTGGGGTTTAGCCATGCTCAACAATCTAATGCAGATAATAAACTGGCCACACTCCCCACCCTGAAAGCCAATAGCCCAGCAACCCAACAAACACATGCTGTATCTTCTACACCAGCAAGTAACACCCTATTTAATACAGTATTTAGTAACACAACAACTATTGCCTCACCGAGCCAAATGTTGCAACCTATTGAAGCTAAGATATTAACGCCGCTTTTAAAGCTGCCACCAACGCATGATTCAACTCACACACTCACTGAAGAAAAAATTTCATTGAGCAGTCAAATAGCCGATATTCAAGTTAAAGCGACTAAGCAAACACCTGACCTCAATGCGCTGGTTAATCAAGCTTTTAATCGTATGGTATCAAGCAGCAACGTTAGCCCGACTGCCGTACAAAGAGAGATATTAGCGACGCTGCAGCCTCACAGCCTCACGCATGACACCCTGCAAAGTAGCTTTACCAAAGGGCTTGAACAGCTAGCGGTTAGTATTTTGGCGGCGCCTATTATTAACCAATCTGTAGCCCCAATTACCTTTGACTCAAAAACAGGCATTGATGCATTACTACAGGTGCTTATGCCTACGTTTAAAGCTGGTAAAGCGAGTTCAAAAATACTAGAGCAACTTCAGCAATCACAAGTGCAAGCGCTTGCTGGAGAGCTTACTCAGGTTAAAAACACGCTCACACAGGTAAGTGTTTCAACACCAAATCAGCAACCCGAAAGTAACCCGCTGGCACAGTTTTTACTTCCGATGAAATTACCGCCAGAAGCAGCCCAAACAGAAATAACACTAGGGCAATATAAAAAACCATCGGCCGATAAGCTAGAGCCTAAAAATGTCTGGTTTGTTAGATTAAATTTTGATTATGCTGATCTCGGTCAACTACAAATTACCGCCGAGCTAATGGACAAATCGCTCGATTGCCAATTATTAGCATCAAGCCAAGAAGTGAGTGCCATTGCCCACCCTCACCTTGATAACCTGCGCTCAAAACTGGCTAAACACGGCTTACAAGTTGCTGAACTAAACCTAAAACGAGGGGAGGCAACCCATGCTGCTTTTTATAAATCCCATGCAATTATTAATATTAAGGTGTAGCTATGAGTGATTCCCCTAAGAGCAAGTCGGCAATTGGCCTTTTATACGAAGCAGGAAGCACGCCTTCAGTGAGCGTTAAGGGGTTTGGGGAGTTGGCGGAAGAAATAATCGCTGCAGCAAAACAAAAAGGGATCATGATCCACGAAGATCCCGATTTAGCTAAAACCTTATCGCACCTCGAATTAGGTGAAGAGATTCCAAAAGAGCTTTATTTTGTGATTGCAGAACTGATTGCGTTTTCGTATGTATTACGTGGGCAGTTCCCACCAGGGTGGCAGGACTTTCAAGGTAAGCTAAATATAAAAGCTTAAAATTGAAAAAGGCGCAAAGCGCCTTTTTCATTTACTTTGGTAAATTAGTCATTTTTTTCTGTTCAAGCATTTCTTTCCAGTGCATTACTTCGCTGGGTAAAATAGGAGTTTTACCTTCAAAGCCAGCCACTTCAAGCATCTCTTCAATACTTATAACACCTTTTTTACTTTTAAATACGCCACGTACGTACGCAATCGCATGCAAACCACGATCAGAATGAAATTTCTGCTCAATGTAAAAATACTTATGATCCCAGCCAACTAACTTAGTGCTAATAGTGTATTTTTGCATGGGTTTAATATCACGAATGTAAGTAATAGCTGTTGCATTAACAATAGGAAACCAACGTCGTTTCATTATTTGTTTTAGCAAACCTACTCGCTCAGTCATCCACGTACGCGACAAGTCCATCATGGCCAAATAGCGCGAATTAGTTAAATGTAAATTAATATCACAATCTGTAGGAAGTGCTTTGTAATCAATATCTACCGTATCGAGTAAATCTTGATAGTGTTTATTACGCTTAATTTTAAAAAATAATAATAGGAGTCGAATATATAAGTTCACAACAAAGGTCTTACCAGCAAAATTTTACTGAGTGTATCACAAGCACTTGCTAAGACGTATGTTCTCCCTTACTCTTTATTACTCATATATATAAAAAAAAAATGCTTATGAAACCTCTACTACATATAATTACGTTTATTGGATTACTAGTACCAAGCTATTCAGCGCTAGCTGATTTTTCATTACCCGGCAAAGGCACTATTACCTACTCAACGGGTATACAAAAAGAATTTGACTTTGGTTTTGCTTGGCAACAAAAAGCTGAACAATTTAAAATTGGCGCTAAAAGCTACAATATGCAAAGTATTCCAAGTTCATACTCAGTTGCAATTACACTATCAAAAGATGAAAGCCAGGTATGGGTTCAAGAGTTTAACAATGGTTTTATTGAAGGGTTTAATTGGCAAATTGGTGAGCATACTGTGTCACTAAAAAAACAAAAGTTTAGCGACCGAGTAAAAGGCGATTATGTAATCGAGCTTAACAACCGTAGTTACTTTTTTACCCGTAACAATGCCAGTATTGTTATTAACTTTAATGAAGACGGTATAGAAACGATTGCTATTGATGGTGTTACAAAAAACATGGGGACTAAAAGCTAGTCCCCTGTTTTAATTTTAGAGTCATCTAAACTTTAACAGTTTTTCTGTTTATACCGTAGTCACGCAACTTATTTGCCACTGCGGTATGACTAAGCCCTAAGCGTTTAGCAAGTTGCCTTGAGCTTGGGTAAGCAGGGTAAAGTTTACGCAGCAACGTTGCCTCAAAACGCTTCACAGCTTGATCAAGCGAGCCTTCAAAGTCTGACTCCAAATACCCTAACTCATGTGTAAACGTAGGTAGTTGTAAATGCTCTAAACGTAACTCGCTATCATCTAACAATGAGACTGCGCGATAAATAGCATTTTCAAGTTGGCGAACATTACCCGGCCATGGATATTCTTGTAAAAAACTCAAGCACTCTTGTGATAATAACGGAATAGCATGGCCATTTTGCTGGGCATATTTTTGGATAAAATGCTCTGCCAGAGGACCCACATCGGCTTTGCGATCTCGTAATGGAGCAATTTCGAGAGTTAATACATTAATTCGGTAGTATAGGTCTTCTCTAAACACACCTTCTTGAACCATTGCGGGTAAGTCTTTTTGAGTAGCGGCTACAATACGAACATTAACTTTTACTTCGTTCTCATCGCCTACTTTTCTAAACGTTCCGTCTTGTAAAAAGCGCAAAAGTTTAGTTTGTAGCTGGGTCGACATTTCACCCACTTCATCTAAAAATACGGTACCGCCGTCAGCTTGCTCGAGTACACCACGTTTAGGCGCTGCATTTTCTTCGTAGCCTGCATAACCAAAAAGTTCAGACTCCGCTACATCATCAGGTAACGACGCGCACGAAAGCGCAATAAACGGCTTAACAGAACGGTTTGACGCATAATGACACGCTCGCGCAAGTAGCTCTTTACCTGTGCCTGTTTCACCCGTAATGAGTATGGGTGCTTCTAACTGTGCCATTTTTCGTGCTTCACGTACAACACGGCGCATAGCAGTACTAAAATTATGAATGGTGGCAAAGCTTTCTTGTCCGTAGCGCCTAAATGCACTAACTTGCTGACCTAAACGACTTTGCGACTTAATGTTAATAACCGCACCAGCTAAAACATCGCCTTCACTGCCTTGTGGCACGGCAATTGGTAAAATATCTGCAATAAAGTCTTCGCCAGCTACTTCAACCCGAGTGGTTTGGCCTAACACTTCCTTGCCCTCTAACCAACGCGTAAAGTTAAAGCCCTTTAGTAGGTTATTTATGTTAGCGCCAATAACCTCTTTTTCACTTAACTGCAGGTCTTTACACGCAGCATCGTTGCATAAACGAACCCAACCCTTAGCATCAATAGAAATAACACCATCAGGTAATGCACGTAACAAGGTATTTAATTCGTTATGCTCTCGCTCAGAAGGGAGAAATGCGGTAGTGCGCACATCATGCACACCATCAATCAGACGGATAGAAGGCATGATTTTTTGAAACTGCTCAAACTCTATTTCTGGAAAGCTCACATACATACGGCAATTGACAGAATCGACCTCAATACCTTTTAAATCAACACTGTAGTTAACTAAAATATTAAGGATTTCTTGGGCTATACCGATCCTATCAGCACAGTGAATATCTAGACGCATACATCCTCAAAGCAGGAAAAACTAAATTAGCCGAATAATACGCTAAGTCGCTTTGATAAGGTAGCTTATTGTAAACATTTTTGGACAAGTCTGCGTTTTAATTAACACATAAGAATAACAACATAAACACGCTACACAGCAGAGCTAGCCTGCTGCATAGCTAAATTACTTTTAACCTTGAGGGTAAGCAGACCATTCTTCGCCATCAAGTTGTATGTAAGGTCGTTTATTCACATACATCATGATTGTGCCCGCATTTTCAGCAACTTTTGGTGCTTTTGGCAAGTTTTCAACTAAATTGGCAATGCTGTTATTACCCCCAAAAATATTTGTCTCAAGTGTTTTTGCAACAATTTCAGATAAGGCAAAGTAACTAGTCGATTCGTTAATCATAATCTGCGAGTAGCTTTTAACGTCTGGGCCAATAAATTTAATAGCAGCTGGTACAGATACAATAGTAGGGCTTGGTATTTCACGAAGGCCAGCAAACTGTACCTTGTCACCTTTTAATGCTGCACCATGTTCGGGTACTACCATTAACATGACATTACGGCCGCGCTTTTCAAGGTTTTGAATAAAACGCTTAATATCAGATAATAAATTAGCGTGCCTGATTGGGTAACTTTCAAGGCTATTCATGCGTTTTTTATTGGCAAGCTGGTTACCATCGTGAAGGCTTGTTGTGTTGTAATACATTGCACACGGCTCACAATCTTGCGCTTCATTTTTAAGCCAACTATCTAGCACTGCACCGTCAGAATAAATAGGACTGTCATCAAAGCCGTATTGCGCTACTGGAAGTGAATCAATATTAAGTGGTTTATCGTTTAGGCCACCAAAGCGATTAACCAAACCTTTAAAGTCATCGAAGTGGCCATCGTGGTTCATCACAACGCTGCTTTGATACCCTAATTTTTCTAAATTTTTAAATAAATAACATTGCTCTGGTGCATCACTAAATAAAGCTGTTTGGCTTGTTTGCCCACAACTTGCGCGTAAAAGCCTTATAGCTGCAGGCCCACTGTAAGATGTTGCTGAGTTAAAATCTGAAAACACCACATCAAAATCATTAAACATGTCTTCAACACTAACGCCAATAGCGTTCAAGTCATCAATCGCCATTGAACAAATATTTAAAACGATGACATCGAACAGTTCGCCATTAACTTGCGAAGGAAAATGGCTAATTAAATGGCTTTGTTGTTGATAAAAGTCTGACAATTTTTGATCAGGCGTTTGGCTTTCGCGCGTGATGACTTGTGTTTGATTAATAGGCTCATTTCTAATTGTTGTATTTGTAGAGTTGGCATTTACTACTGTGCCTGGTTGTTCACCCTCTCCTTGCCATCCAATCAAAAGCAGCCCAACAATTGTAATTGTTGTAAAACGTAACCACTGAGATGTATACCAAAAACACACGGTAATAACGAATAATGCCAATAGCATATCTACACTAATTACACGTGCTAAAAGTTCAAAAAAATAGCCGAAGCTGAAATCTTGAACATTACCAGCTTGCTTTGTCAGCCTATTTATTGGCGGCAACCAAGAGTCTTGGTAAAGTATGATAATCGCAAAAATACCACCAAGTACATGTTTTAACTTTTCAAAAGTCGATTTATTAAATTTGATTGCTAAAAGTGCTGCGAGGGCTGCATTGGTTAATACATTAAAATCAATTGCGCCGTAATAAAACAAGGCAAATTTAGCTAAGAAATAAAGATTCCACGCTCCTAAACCTGATAATTTCACTGCTCATCCTTCTTTTTTTTATTCGGTGTATAAGGTTCAAGTACTTCGTGTTTAAAAGTAAGCTTGTAATAATATGTTTTTACTCTGGCCAATATTTGAGTTGCCGACATACAAAGCACAATACCGACTATAATTGCCAAAATAACGGTAATAAAAAGCTGATTAATACTCATTGGTTAAGCCTTTAATCTCATTACAAATGACACAGCATCGGGGCGCGCATCATTTGTAAACTCAGGTGTGTCTAACGACTCAGTAATCCCTTTTGACACACCGGGTTCAAACTTATAGCTATCATTCTCTGTTAACTGTTTAGAATAATCAGTAACCTGTTTACCGCTATAAAGCCGCCTTAATTGCTTACATTCTTGCTGTATATGAAAATGATCTGAAATAACATTTTGCTGCACAAAAAAGTCACTCGTTTGTAGCTTGAATAAATGCTTAATTGCATTATTTACGTCGTTCTCTCTACACGCATGCAAGTACAAATACACGGTGTTATCTGCAAGGCTAAATACATCCCCTTCACGCTTAATATGAAACAAGTGTAAAGGGTGAATGGGCTCTATGCGGGGTAATAACTCAAGCTTAACCAATACGCCGCTAACACCCAGATTAACAGCAGAGTCACTATGAACCTCTACTTGGCGCGTAAATTCATCAAAAGGTAAATAGCCTTTAGAAAACGTATTTTCTGTATATTTAAGAACGTGCTCGACAGATGGCGGTAACGGTCTAGAAAATTGAAACCCTTGAATAGATTGAATTTGAGATAATAATCGCGAAGGTTCAGAAAAGCTATACAAAATAAGGTTAACGCCTAAAGTTAAAAATAAACATTCATCTTGATGGCGAATAACGCCATCAACATTTTGTACTACCAATTTCAACCAACGACCGCAGCTTTTCCTCAGTTCAAAGCACTGTTTACCAAGCAGTGCTAAATCTGTGTAACGCGTAACAGCAAACACCAATGTTGCCGCTTTTAATTTGGGGCCTTTGTCAAACAGCTCATTATTGTCTTTTGCGGTATAATAATGCGTAGGCAATTTTGTACCGATTGGCACAGCGCTTTGCACTAACCAAACATCGTCCTCATCTGGAAAATGCGAGCCATTGAATACTTTTAGATCGTTTACAGTTCCCTCTTGTACCAAAAACTGATTATCTTCAAGCGACAGTTGAAACTGCATATCAGCAAATACACCCGTAGTGTGGTGCCAATAATCGTACTCTAAAACGCGGGTAGCGGAATCATTATCTACAAAAATTAATCCATCAAAAGATTTATTAAGCTGCCTTATTAAAAATCGATAGTGTGTTACTTCTGGACCAGATAGCAAAAATAATAAGGTAACCCCTGTTTTTTTTGCAAACTCACTGTAATCGTTCATTATTGCTTTTGTGCTAGCTTCGGTTGCTGAACTAAGTAGCTCTGTGTTGAAGTGAATAAACACTAGCGCATTTTTTAATTTTTTATACGCGCCTATCTCTTTAATTATACCTTTGTTTATTCGCTCTATTGAGTAATGCTGTGTCTCAGATGAGAGAGAAAATGGATGAACTTTACTGCGTTTGTACGCAGTATTAATTGCTGCAGAAAATGACGACTCAAAAAAAGATTCAACATCTTGAGAAACAATGTAAATATCGTTTGCGCAATTTTGGTTAATTGCATGTAAAGCAAACTCAACTACAAAATTGTCTAAAGGCGCTAAAACAGCATAACTTGAAGCCGATTTTAACTCTTTTGCAGCCGGCTCTAAACCCGTTATGTTAAAGTTATGCACTTAAAAAGCCCTCAAAAAAAATACTTTTTTACTAGTTTTACCCGCTATTCTATATATAATAGCCAAATATTGTCCACTTTTAATAAAAATAAATATTACGCTTACAAAGGTTGTGATGAACAATTTAGCTACAAAAAGCTCACAAATACTCACATCAAGTGACATAGAAAACCTAGCTCGCCGTTTTGGTGGGAAAAGTGACGACTACATAGAAATTATGAATACACAAAAAAATCAAAAAACAATTAACAAGTATGCGCTATTGAAAGAAATTGATGACGCATTAAAAACATCTAAAGAAAAAAAATAAAAAAGGTAAACTCCATTGCAAAGGATTTTTATTAAAGGTATCAAAGGCGGCGTAGGTAGCACATCAGTTGTTGCAAACTTAGCGTGCGTTTTGAAAAAATCTGATGTTGATGTGGTTGCCATAGACCTAGATGCTAAAAGTGACCTTGGTTTGCACTTTGGCCTTAAGTGGACAGCCACAAAAGGTTGGAGCAACGAGAGTACTTTTGACGATGCGTTATTGCATTTTCGCAAAGACAGCGATGGCGTTCTTTTTTTACCCCATGGCGATAACGAAGCAACGTTAGATGAAATTATAGCCACAATTAACAATTGCAAAAAGCTGGACTATAAAGAATCTGCTTGGATAATATTCGACTGCCCTTCACACATTAATATTTCTCACTACCCGTTGGAAGAAAACGATATTGTTATTGAGCTAGTCACTTGCGATGCAATTTGTCATAGCCTCATATACAAGCGCCTACAAACCCTTAAGTCAGTAGAGTCAAGTTGGAAACACTTTTTTGTTGTTAATCGTTACAACGCAGCCTCAGTGTTAGAATTTGATCTATTTTCTCTTTGGCAATCTACATTGCCATTTATGGCGCCGTTTTTTATCAACAGTGATGAAGTTATTAAAGAGG
Source organism: Pseudoalteromonas sp. SIMBA_162 (assembly GCF_046535955.1). Taxonomy (NCBI): domain Bacteria; kingdom Pseudomonadati; phylum Pseudomonadota; class Gammaproteobacteria; order Alteromonadales; family Pseudoalteromonadaceae; genus Pseudoalteromonas; species Pseudoalteromonas sp. SIMBA_162. The sequence goes on from NZ_JAWJBQ010000003.1 coordinate 24,447, forward strand.
CCACAGCTAATCGTAATGTAGCCCTTAATTGCGCACCATACAGTGTAGCGAACGATGACTTTGAAACACTGGCTGGTTGGCTTGTAAGTAAGGCGGCGAACTGACGATGAGCTTTACTCTTTTTTACAAAAGGCCCATACACAGTACATTGTATATTCTTTTGAGTATATTATTCACTGATAAGCTTGTGCGTTACATTTTATTTAAATTTCATAGTTACTTTAACCAGCACAAGGTTAATGTAATTGAAGCATTTTTAATGCCCTTCATAACTTTGTTCGGTTCATTATTTGTGAACATAAAAAAGAACAAAGAAAACTTTGAGTTAGCGTTATATAACTATTATCCACACTTAAGGTTACCATATAGAACTTATATCTATTCCAATATTATACGCTTTGTTATTCAGAGCATATTTTTGCTTTTTGCTGTTCATAAACCCAAAAAAAAATCAGTGTCTATAAAAAAGCATGCTGTAAATTATTTTTATGATGGAGTCAGTTACAGCCTAAGGCAACTTCGTTGGTACGACCTTAAATTAGGCCGATTAATAAGGCGCCTTTTTTCCAAAAACAACAAGCCTAAAAAAAGTGCTTTTAAAACAATGGCCGACGCTCGTATTTGGCAGAACAAACTTATTAAATACATCGTTGTTGCACTGATATTATTCTTGCTTGCCATATTTGTTACTATTCCCTTTAGCCTTGAAGCGCAAGCGGTGTTTATTAGCTTTATTTTACTGGTTGCTTACGCGCTCAAACGCGTAAAAGGCCACATGGCCACGATTGTAATGATCACCTTATCTGTCACTACATCTTCTCGATACTTGTGGTGGCGATACACTGAAACACTTAACTGGGATGACCCTTTAGCACTTACATTAGGTGCAGGCTTGTTACTAGCAGAAACATACGCATGGATGGTACTTATCTTAGGTTTTTTTCAAACTATTAACCCACTTGAAAGAAAACCTGTCATGTTGCCAAAAAATACTGACTTATGGCCAACGGTAGATATTTACATTCCTACTTACAACGAGCCTTTAAGTGTTGTAAGGCCGACTACCCTTGCCGCTTTAAGCATAGATTGGCCAGCAGATAAACTAAAAGTCTATATTTTAGATGATGGTAAACGCCCTGAGTTTGGTGAATTTGCTAAACAAGTTGGTGCAGGTTATTTAACAAGACCAGATAATAACCATGCAAAAGCCGGTAACATGAATAGTGCTATGCGCTACACAGATGGTGACTATATTGCCATTTTTGATTGCGACCACGTACCTGCTCGTTCATTTTTGCAAATGACTATGGGACAGTTTTTAAAAGACAGTAAAGTGTGTTTAGTACAAACACCACATCATTTTTTCTCAGCAGATCCATTTGAGAGAAACTTAAATAACCACAGTCAAATTCCAAATGAAAACATGTTGTTTTACGGGCTTATTCAAGACGGAAACGATATGTGGGATGCTACGTTCTTTTGTGGTTCGTGTGCGGTACTCAAAAGAGAAGCGCTTGATGAAATAGGTGGCTTTGCTTTTGAAACCGTCACCGAGGATGCTCATACTGCACTGCGAATGCAACGCGCAGGTTATAAAACTGCCTATATAAATATTCCTCAAGCTGCTGGCCTTGCCACTGACAGTTTATCGGCTCATATTGGCCAGCGAATTCGTTGGGCACGGGGCATGGCGCAAATATTTAGGCTCGATAACCCGCTGTTAGGCAAAGGCTTGAACATCCCTCAGCGACTTTGTTACTTAAATGCTATGCTGCATTTTCTATCAGGTATTCCGCGCATTGTATTTTTAACCGCGCCCCTGGCACTTATATACTTTAATGCATACATTATTTACGCGCCATTTTTAGCTATTTTTATCTACGTTGTACCTACACTTATTCAGATAAAAGCTACTAACTCACGAATACAAGGTAAGTATCGCTATTCGTTTTGGGGCGAAGTTTACGAATCTGTGCTTGCTTGGTACATATTAAAGCCAACAACAGTTGCTTTGTTTAATCCAAACAAAGGTAAATTTAACGTTACCGAAAAAGGTGGCTTAAACGATAAAGAGCATTATGACTGGGGTATTTCTAAGCCATATTTGGTTTTACTCGCCATTAATTTAGTAGGTATGTTAATCGGTATTTTGCGCCTGTTTTTTGGCGACCCTACGCAAGTTGGTGTACTGCTGATTAGTATGGGGTGGGCGCTTTATAATATTATCATTTTGGGTGCTGCGGTTGCCGTGGCAGCAGAAGCACGCCAAGTGAGGCATTCACACCGCATTAAAGCAAACTTCCCAGCGGGAGTTCGTTTAGCAAATGGCCACACATTAAAAGTAAAAATTACAGATTACTCCGATAACGGCGTAGGAATAGAAACCGACCATGCACATGCTTGTCGTGTAAACGATAAAATAGAATTATTAATGAGCCGCGGTAATAAGCAATTTTCGTTTACTACCCATGTTTGTAATACTCGGGGTAATCAAATTGGCTTAACCATTAAAGATTTATCTCTTGAAAAACAGCGCGCGTTTATACAATGTACATTTTCACGAGCTGATGCGTGGCTTGACTGGCAAAATAACTTTAGACATGACCGCCCATCTTACAGTTTTAAAGAAGTGCAAAAAACAAGCCTCAGAGGGTTTAGTAACTTGCTATTCCACGCACCAAGAGTGCTTCAACCTATCATTCAGTTTATGACTAATTTAGTTGTATACGTAAACTCATTTACTCCAAAAAGACCAATAGTGCATAATAATTATGATTAAAAAGTTGCTTAATATATCCCTAACATTGTCGCTTATTTGTTGCGCTTACTTTGCGCATGCAATTGAGCCATTACAAAATAAATCAATGTTCATTAATGGATACCCTGAGAGCGCTCAGGTGTCGAGTTTACGCTTAGAGTTTGAAGCGTTAGGCTTTACAGGTTTTAGGCTCAACGGGGTAAATAATAACTCCCGCGTTGACTTTACAAACCGAATAGATAAATTGAGCACCAATTTAAAGCTTAACTTTTCGTATACTAACTCGCCTTCATTAATCGCGAATGTTTCGCACTTAAAAGTATACTTTAATGATAATTTAGTCACTGTTTTACCTATTAACGAACAACTTAGTATTGTAAAGAACACAGTGCAGCACAGCCTCGATCTTAACGCTAAATACATTCAAGATTACAACCAAGTCCGCTTTGAATTGGTTGGTTATTACGACCTTAGATGTCAAGACTACTTCAGCCGCACCATTTGGACAGAAATAAATAAATCAAGCAACATAACGCTCGATCAAAAGCAGCTTGCTATTGATAGTCGTTTAGAATACCTCCCAGAGCCGTTTTTTGATGAAAAGGATTACAACAAGCTTAACCTTCCATTTGTATTTGCTAAAACACCCAATACCCAAGCTATTGAGGCAGCAGCAACGCTATCGAGTTGGTTTGGAGCCCAAGCTGATTGGCGTGGATTTAATTTTCCCGTAACGTTAAATAAATCGCCTGATCAACACAGTGTGGTTTTTATTACTAATGATTCAAAACCTGATTTTTTGAAAGATTACCCAGATGTTGAAAAACCAACGATTGAAATTATTTCAAACCCATTTAATCGTTACTATAAAATGTTACTCATACTGGGCCGTGATGAAGCTGATTTAAAAACAGCGGTGACTGGCCTTGCGTTTGGCCACAAAGTAATGACTGGAAGAAGCGCAAGTATTGAAGCCATAAATCAGTTGCCACTTCGAAAAGCGTATGATGCACCACGCTGGCTTAGAAGCGATCGTCCAGTGCATTTTGACGAGCTTATTGACTACCCTACGCAGCTACAGGCGCAAGGCCTTAATAATGGTCCAGTAAAACTAAACATTCGCTTTGCACCTGATCTATTCACGTGGCGTGAAAGAGGAATACCTATTACTCTTCAGTACCGTAGCACGCCAGAATCAGAAGCCATCGACTCTCGTTTAAATATGCTAATAAACCAAGAATTTATAAGTGGCTTTTTACTCGATAAAAACAACGATCTATTACAAACAACGCAAGCGTTGTTGCCACTAGTTGCCAATACCGACACCACACAAAGCACAGAAGGCTTTTCTGTCAATGGCATTAATTTGGCTAACAGAAATGAGCTTAACTTTGACTTTAGGTTTGGTGTACTCAAAAAAGGCGAATGTGCTGTTGCACCTCCTGGCGGTGAGTTTGGTGTTATTGATGGCGATTCAAGCATTGACGTAAGTGAATTTGATCACTATATCGCATTACCAGATCTGAACGTATTTGCTAATAGTGGCTTTCCTTTTACCAAATATGCTGATTTACAACAAACACTTGTGCTTATTGATGAAAACCCAACACCAAATGCTTTAACCGTTTTATTTAACTTAACGGGTCACTTTGGCGCGATCACCGGTTACCCAACCCACAGAATGAGTGTTGCTCATTTAAATGAGGACGCTGATTTAGATGATAAAGACATACTCGTTATTGCTAAACCTAACAGTATTGCTAATGACTTAGATGAAGATGCACAAACAAATGTTTTGCTTAACAATAATCAGCGCGCAATTAAACAAGCAATTTATAATGGTGCATACGACGAACAAACGACCGATAAAGTAGAGGTTAGTATTAAAAGTAGTGGCGATATGGCTGTTATAACAGGGTTTCAATCACCGTTTGACTCAGACCGCTCTATCGTCTCGTTGAGTGCTACGACGCAAAATGCATTTACTATACTTGACGATGTTCTAATGAATTCAGAAAAATTAGCTCAAGTAAAAGGTAGTGCAGCCATTATCAACTCACAGGGTATTAAAACCATTCAAGTAGATGAGCAATACTTTGTAGGCCATATCCCAGTCCATACATTAGTGTGGTTTCACTTATCTGATCATCCATTTATTTTGGCATTACTGTCTATTTTAACGCTATTGCTGATCTCATTTATCTTATGGCGATTATTACAAGCACTAACTTACAAGCGTTTAGCTGAAGGAGACGAATAATGAAATCACTCGTTAATATGTTTTTTACTGTGATGGCACTATTTGCTTTCAATGCCAACGCACAAGTTGAACAGTGCGAACCTTGGCAGTCGTGGCAAGTGTTTAAAAATCATTTTATAAGCCAAGACGGCCGCGTTATTGACTTGGGCAGTGATCAAAGTATCACAACCTCTGAAGGCCAATCATATGCACTATTTTTTGCGCTTATTGCCAACGATAAAGCCGCTTTTGATTCTGTTTTAAATTGGACCCAAGAGCATTTATCAGAGGGCGATTTAAGTACGCGTTTACCAGCATGGAAATGGGGACTAGATAAAAACCGCGTAGGGGGGATTTTAGATTCAAACCCTGCGTCAGATTCAGACCTATGGATTGCCTACAGTTTATCGCAAGCGGCAATTTTATGGGATGAACGCCGCTATAGTATTTTAGCCGCAGTGCTTGCTCAACGTATAATCAGAGAAGAAACCGCCTACATAACGGGCCTTGGCCTTTCTTTACTACCCGCACCTGCCGGTTTTGAGTTTGACAATGAGCGCTATAAGCTAAATCCTAGCTACTCGCCGTTATTTATTTACCAGCAATTTAAAAAGCTTTATCCACATTCACCGTGGCACCAACTGCACGAAGGATCAGCTAAGTTAATTTTAGATACCGCACAGCAAGGCGTTAGCCCTGATTGGGTTATGTTTGATTCAAACCGCGGTTTTTACTACGACAGAAAAAATACAGATTTAGGTAGTTATAATGCAATTCGTGTTTACCTTTGGGCAAGTATGATGGCAAAAGATGCACCCTACAAACAAGAGCTTCTTGCTCAGTTTGCACCATTTGTGGACACTATTGAAGAGCGCGGCCATGTTCCTTTAAATACGTACGCTCAATCAGGTAAATCTGAAAAAAGAGGACCTTTGGGCTTTAACGCTGCCCTGTTGCCTTTGTTAGCAGAGCAAGGTAATGATGAGCTAGTAATGGCCATTCAGCAAAAGCTAATGATTGATAAGTCTTTTACACAAACACGTTATTACGACAGTGTATTGCATTTATTTGGTGAAAGTGCTGTTAACAAGCGCTTTAAAATAACGGCTGATGGAACGCTACAACCTACTTGGAGCACTGAATGTCGTTAAGGTTGGCCTTAGCTTGTACATTGGCACTAAGCACTAATTTAAATGCCGCAACAATAAATGATATTGATACACAATCGGTTGATTGGTTATTAAACCAAATTAGTATTGGTGAAGCGCAACAAAACAAAAGACTTGTTGAAGATAGCCTGCAAAAATTGGTTGCAATTGCCCCTACGCGAATAGAAACGCAATGTGCGCTTGCACATTACGACTTTACCAATGGCAATACAGACCAGGCAAACTTGTTATTAAGTAAGCTTGATAACCAACTAACACAACAAACACCTTGCGTAAAAAAACTCAAGGTTATGTCTCGTATTCAAGGTAAAGACAAGGCAGTAATTCAAGAAGCAAAGCTCCTTGCTCGTGCCGGTAGATATGAACAAGCACGTCAAATTTACAATAAAATATTTAATGATGTTTATCCTACTTTAAACTTTGAGCTTGAGCATTTAAGCTGGTATGCACAAGACAGCGCTCAATGGCAAGGGGTTAAAAATGGTTACAAGCAATTATTAAAACGCTATGACAACCTAGGCACTATAGAAGTTGCTTATGCCAGACATTTGCTAAGACGTAACCCACGCGATAAAGCAGCTATGCGTATTTTAAGTAAGTATGGATCGACATCGGGTTTTAGTGATGAAGTTGAAGGTATTTGGCTCTCTGCACTAAAAAATATGCCCATAAACAGTAATACTGACAAGCAATTTCAGCAATACTTTATACTTTACCCGTTTAGTAATAAGGGAGAGTTACAGTATCAAGACTTTAAAAAGAAATTAAAAGCACGCCAAAAATTATTAGCCGACCCGGCTTATCAGCTTTGGTTAAAAGGCAATAAGCTACTCGAACAAGAAAGATTAAATGCAGCAGAACCTCTTCTATTAAAAGCATTAAAAGGCCGCCCTACTGACGGCGAAATAATGAACAGCTTAGGCATACTTTACCTACAATTAGGGGAGCATGGTAAAGCCTATAACTATTTTACACGTGCACAAAAATACACTGCCGACTTTGCAGAGCGAAATACCCTTAAAAGCATGGCTAAAACAGCTAAGTTTTGGCTGTATATTCGCCAAGCAAGAGACGCTATAGACAGCAGTGAATTTAGAGTTGCCAAATTAAAACTCGATTTAGCCGCCGCATTAGAAGAGGAACCTAATACCGTACTGGCAAATCGTGGCACCTTACAATTTGCCCAAGGGCTATATTCACAAGCTGCGCTTACCTACCAAGTGGTGCTTAAAAGCGAGCCGTTAAACGAAGGCGCCCTATTTGGCTTACTCGAAATTGCAAAGCTTGAACAAAGTGAAAAAACGCTCACCTCTTTTTTTAATCGACTTTCATTTTCACAAAAAGAAATATTAAGAGCGTCATATTTAAGCTCATTAAGTAGCGTGTATAGAACTAAGGCAACAAAGCTAACTGAAGCTGGTGAATTAGAAGAGGCTGAAAAAATATTAAAAGAGGCTATTCAAGCAACACCAGAAGAGCCTTGGTTATATTACGACTTAGCGTTCATATATCAACAAAAAGGACTCACCGACAAAGCCCGCTCATTGTTTAATAATGTATTGTGGCAATTTCCGCTAAATTCACAGCTTAGGTATAGCCATGCACTGTTTTTGCGTGCTTTAGACGATTACCAAGGTGCGCTTGCTACGCTTCAGTATATTCCATTTAAATCTCGCGATGCTGACATTGTATCTCTTGAACAACAGTTACAACTTAATGAGTCTTTAGCACAAAGCGAACGTTTTATTAATTCTCAAAATAAAGCGGCTGCTATTTATCACTTAAGTGCGTTAGAAGCACAAAATTTAACGCCACCAATGAAAGCGGAGCTAGCACGAAGCTGGTTTAGCATAGAAGAACAAAACCACGCTTTAAAACTCATGCGTGACGCATTAGCTGAAGACCCCTCATTATCAGCCTATTGGCATATGTTGTATGGAGAATGGCTTTTAGCACAGGGTAATAAAGCTCAGACTACGGATTGGTTCAATCGTTATCGGCTTCCTGAAAATGCCTCTGAGAGTGAAATAGACCAGTTTGTGCAATTACAAAATGCCTATTATTCTGAGTATTTTAGTGGCAGTGATCTTATTGCGAAGCTAAATCAGCTTGATCAAAAATACCCAAGTTCATCAGCAACAACAACTGCGCTAATAAATGCAAACTTAGCACTTGATCAAAACCAATCAGCGATTATTTTATACGAACAAAAACTAAAAAATAATCAGTTAATTGAACCTCAAGCTTTAATGGCAATATCCAAAGCCTATAGAGCACTTGGGGATGATTTCCAAGCAAAAGAGGTCACACAGCTCGCCATTGAACAAAGTACAACGCAAGAAAGTTATTTTCAGCGTCAAATTATGGAATCGTTAAACGATTTTAATTACGCAGGTGATGCCCTTTACTTAGCCGAGCAACTTATTCAAAAAGCACCTAATGATTTAGAGCTTCGTTATTTAGGCGCGCAAGTTGCTGCTAACTTTAATGAAACAGAGCAAGCACAAACGTGGTACGCACAAACGCTTTCACCTAATCGTCAACTGAATGAAAAAGAACTCTACGCATCACTTTCGCGCATTAATGAAAACGACGAGTGGTATATAAACGGTGCCAAACGAGAACTACTCAGCCAACAAAACAAAAACCAAGCCTACATTGCTGTTGGTGTAAATTTTAGCGGACAAGTAAGTACTGAAAGTGAGGCTACATTGGGCGCTGGTTTAGTCCCTATTGAAGCTTACTTTCCGCTTTGGCAGGGGCAAGGCTTTGTAAAAATAGATCCTACAAGTATTAGCGCGCAAACAACACGATTTGACGAGCAATTTGCTGGCAGTCGATACGGTCAAGGCGCTTTGTGTATATTTACCTGTGGTATTGACGAGGTAAGTCCCGAGCAAGATGGCGTTGATATTGGCATTGGTTGGCAGAACGAAAACTGGCGCGTAGATATTGGTACAACACCACTGGGCTTTTTAATCGAAGACATTGTATGGGGTGTTAATTACTCTGACGACTTTGGTGACTTTGGCTATAGCATTGAGTTAGAAAAACGACCAGTAACCAGCTCAGTACTCGCCTATGCAGGCCTTGAAGACGTTAATACTGGTAAAATTTGGGGGGGTGTTCGCTCAACCGGTTTAACCGCTAATGTTTCTCATGATTTAGGCGGCGATTGGGGATTTTGGTCTAGTGCTGACTTTACATTGTATAAAGGTCAAAACGTAAAAGATAACCAGCGCTACCGCTTGATGGGCGGCACCTATTATCGTGTGATAAGCAATCAAGACCGCGAATTTACAGTGGGTGCAAGTTTATTGCATTGGGCCTATAAATTTAATTTAAGTGAAGAAACCTGGGGCCACGGCGGCTACTACAGCCCACAGAACTATATTGGGTTATCGGTTCCTTTGACCTACGATGCACGATGGGGTGATGACTTTGTATACCGCGTAAAAACAGGCGTGTCGTATTCACAAACTAAAACGCAAGCAATCGACTTTTTCCCTAACGATCCTGACCTTCAAGCAGAGGCCTTTGTTCGTCAACTTGAAACCGGTGTAGATCCGGCCTTTGATTCAGATACCAGTGCGGGCGTATCGTACAACTTAGAAGGCAGCTTTGAATACAGAATAACCCCACATTGGTTCTTTGGTGGTTATTTAGCTATCGACCGTTCTGACTTTTACGAACCTAATTTTGGCCAACTGTATATCCGTTACTACTTCAATCCTGTTTACGGGACACTCGAATTTCCGGGTACACCTATTATCCCTTATGCTGAGTTCTAACTTAGCATAAGGTGATACACCGCTCAGTACTTCCCCTCGCCTTGAGGTGTATGTATACTTGAGCGCAATTGTAGCTAGGATAAGGGTGTGTCTCTTACCTTGTGGTGTTATAGCCATACAGCAAATCATTATCTTAGATACAAATAATATACTGGTGGTCGAGCACTTTAACCTTATAAATAGGCTAACTTAGCTAAAGCAAAAAATTATAAGGCCACCACAACAATTCTTTAAGTTAGGAAGTAAATATGAGTTCAGCTCCAGATAGTGGCTGGTTTGGCCACCCTAAAGGACTTTCGACATTGTTCTTCACTGAAATGTGGGAACGAATGAGTTATTACGGTATGCGAGCTATGCTCGTATTATTCATGACAGCAAGCTTACAACAAGAAGGCCTTGGCTTTACGGTTGCATCAGCGGCTGCAATTTACGGTTTGTACACAGGTGCAGTATACTTTTTAGGCTTACCTGGCGGTTGGTTAGCAGATAGATTATTTGGCGGCCAAAAAGCGGTTTGGTACGGTGGTATTATCATTATGTGTGGCCACATTATTTTGGCCGTTCCACATGAATATTCATTTTTTATTGGTTTAATTTTTGTTGCAACAGGTACGGGCTTACTCAAGCCAAATATCAGTGCAATGGTAGGCCAGTTATACAGCGATGCTGATGAGCGTCGTGATGGCGGTTACGCTATTTATTACATGGGTATTAACTTGGGTTCTTTAATAGGCTACTACGTATGTGGTTACTTTATGGAGAACGTAGGTTGGCACTGGGCATTTGGTGCAGCAGCTGTTGGTATGGCCATTGGTTTAGTACAATACAAACTTACCCTTAATAACTTACCAGAGCACAGCGCTTTACCTGCAAACCCATTAAGCGCTAAAGGCACTTCACGTACATGGGGTGCTATCGCATTGTTTGTGGCTGTTGTCGCGGGCGTTACCATAGCAGCTATGACGGGTGCCATTATTATAAACCCTTCAGTTGTAGCCGGTTATACAGCTGTTATATTTACTGTTATATTCTTTGTGTACTTTGGTCTTATTTATTTTAAAGGCAAATTAACAGGCGAAGAAAAACAAAGAATGTGGGCACTATTTTTAGTCTGTGTTGCTTCTGCATGTTTTTGGTCTGGTTTTGAGCAAGCCGGTTCTTCATTAAACCTATTTGCCCGCGATTACACTGACCGACTTATTGGTACTTTTGAAATTCCAACTACGTGGTTTCAATCTTTAAATTCAATATTTATTATTGTTTTATCGCCATTTTTTGCTGCGCTTTGGATAAACCTATCTAAAAAAATGATATCGCCTACTTACAGCGTAAAATGTGCATTTGGCTTGATCATCATGGCCTCAGGCTTTTTAGTCATGTTTATGGCAGCACATTATGCAGCAGAAGGCTTAAAAGTAGCGCCTTACTGGTTGGTTACTACGTACTTTTTACACACAGTGGGTGAGCTTTGTTTAAGCCCTGTGGCATTAAGTGCAGTGAGTAAACTGTCGCCTCGTCGCTATACGGGCCAGTTAATGGGTGTGTTTGTTTTAACTTACTCTATTGGTAATGTTATCTCGGGCATACTTGCAGGTAACTTTGATCCAAATAACGTTCAAGAAATCCCTACCCTATACTTACAAATTGCATTATTTAGTATTGGTGTAGGTATTGTTTTAGTGCTTATGAGCTTTAAAGCGAAAATATGGGAAAAACAAGGATTAGAGACCTAATTCGGTTAATCCTTTTGTACTAATAATTATTTACTGCATATTCTAAATGTAGTAACAAATAAAAAATGCCCCCATAATTGTTATGGGGGCATTTTTATACAGCTATGCTCCCATACTTTTAACTGATATTATGCATTAATAAATTGTTAAATTAGACACCCGAGGACTGCTGTATATGTTATTGGACAAGTTATTAAAAATAGCTGCAATACCATTTTTACTCTTTATGTTAAGTGCATGCGGTGGTGCGAGTGATGCAGTAACGGTTAATCCAAATGATCCTGTTGAACCCGAGCCAACCCTACTTTCTTTAACTGCTGCTAACGGCTTAAACTCAACGTTAGATAACGGGGGTTTTGAATTAATTATCCCTGCAAATATAGCTTCATCAAATAGCGAAATCACTTACGAAAAAACGACGCTAGATGATGCCAACGCACAGTTAAACATTATCTCTGATTTACACACCCTTATACCCGACCCTGACATTTCATTTTCAGACTCCTTTACTATTAGAATAAAAATACCTGAAGACTATGTACTCGGTGGGCAATTATTCATAGCCAGACAGTTAGGTCTAAATAGTTGGGAAACGATTATTAACTCAACCGTAAGCGATGATTATGTCAGTGCACAAGTGAATCAAGTCGGCACTTATGCAATTCAAATGCAGCGTAAAGAAGCATTCGCCGATATTGGTCCAACATGTGAAGCGAGCGCAACAACACAATCGGTACGCTTTGTTCATGTAGCAGACTTACATGCTCGTTTTGGGTATCAGGAACAATACTTTAGCCGTATTAAAGCCTATTACAATCAAGTCGCCAACCAAACACCACATACCCTATTTACCAATGGTGGTGACGATTATGAAAAAGGCACGGTAGCAGAGCAACTTTCACAAGGTACAGCAACCGAAGAAGCCATTAAAGCGATGCAGTTTGACATTCGTGTTGTGGGAAACCACGACTATGCATGGGGACCAGAAAAACTACTGAGTTATTCGCAAGATGATAAAGCGATTGTGCTTGCAAGTAACACTCGCTATGAAGGGGAGCAACTTCAAGATTTTGCCGCTGTGAGTTTTGCAAAAGTGCAAGTGGGCTGTGTTACCTTAGGTGTATTTGGCATGACGTCAGTGCCATGGAATGAATTAGATGAGCCACAGCAAGACGATCCAATCCCAGATTTTATAAAACAATTTAAAATGAGCTGGGAGTGGCAACAAGTCGCACAAAGCATTGTAAACCAATACCGTGATGATGTTGATTACATGGTAATGCTAAGCCATTTAGGAGTAGGCCTAGATACAGATATGGCAACTGAGGTTGCAGGTATTGATTTAGTATTAGGGGGCCATACCCATGGCGGCGAAAGCTTTGATACACTAGAAAATGGCGCCATTGTTATTCAACCTGACTTTTATGCAAAAGGGATAACCGACTTAACACTTGAGTTTAATTTAGCTGATAAAACATCACCTGTTGTGAACTATCAAACGATTGCCACTGAAACTATTACTGAACGTGATGAACCGACAAAGCAAGCCATTGATGAAATTATGGGCCGTTACGCGCCTGATGCACAAACCGAAATAGCTATTTCAGAAAACTACCCTAGTGCAATTGAGTTAGCTGAAATAACAGCATTAGCCGCGCAACACGAAAGTTCAATCACAGCTGCACTTTTAAACCCCGAACTGGTTCAAAAGCGTTGGACACCCGGCACGCTCACACAAGAAGATTTTCACGAAGCATTTTACGTAGAAAGACAGCCTTCAAATACACCCGGTTTTAACGCAATATATAAAGTGACAGTAACAGGTACAGACTTAACATCTATGTATGCAAGCCAACCTGACTGGTTTTTACTCACACCCGAAAACATTCAAGCAACCAGCAATTATGATGTCGCTTTATTTAAAGGCGCAGCGCTTAACCCTGAATTATTTTTTAATGGTGTCACATTTTCAAACGTAGAACCCATTGCCGAAGCATGGTGGTTACTAGATCAGTACGCCCGATTTAGAACAAGCCAGTGCTTATACCTAGATACCAACAGTCAACTGTTTTCATGTACAAACGAAGAAAACATAACGGTATGGAATTTTGATAATACAGCAAGCCCACTTACAGCAGATTTTGGACCTTCAGTACTCAGTTACTTCGATCCTGAAGAAAAAGACTGGGGCCCAGAAGAAACTCAATATAAAACCACTACCGAACTCGGCATTAGTGATTTGAGTGATGGGCCGTCAGGTGTAATGGCATTTTCAAGGCATGCACCAACCGAAGGCCTACATATTAACTTAAACACACCCGCTAACGGCGATTATGCCGCCGATGGCATGGTTTCAGACTACACACTTGTAATGGATTTATACTGGCCAGCAGAAGGCCAAGATATTTACCGTGCGGTTGTTCAAGCGGATACCGTTAACTACTTAACCGACGATGCCGACATATTTATTGACCCAAGTGGTGGTTATGGTAAATCAACCAGCGACAGCGGCTATTTTGGCAATACACAACCAGACTCTTGGCATCGTGTCGCTTTAGTATTTTATACTGCACCTACCAATGGCGTATTTGAAGTGTACATAGATGGCGAACTAGTGGGTGTAAAGGAAGATGGAGAAATAAACAACCGCTGGGCACTCAAAGACGCAGTACTGCTGTTTAATGATAACAACTTTGAAACCGAGCCAGGCTACTTAAATGCCATGCTTTATGCCGGCCGTGCAATGAGCCGCGACGAAATAAAAAGCTTAGGTAATGCGCAGCAAAAACTCACTTACGAGCAAGCAACACGCGTACTTAATCAAACCATTGAACGCCATTACCAAGCTGCGCCTGAAATAAAACCAAACGTGTGGTTACAACAGCGTAGCAAGTTTTTTGGTGAACGCGTCAAAAATGTAAATAATTAATTACACTTAACCCTATTTCATACCACTTCAAGAAAGAGAGTTTAACTACTTAAACTCTCTTTTTTATTACTATAATTCATAAACTTAATCAAAAAACAGTCACTAAAACTGTTTACTTTTACAGCGTAAAAATTTTCTACTGTATTGACTCAAAACAACTTGGACACAAACGTCCTATAAAATTTACACACCACTCAATTACTAAATACCCGGCTGCTCTTCCCCTAAATCTAATTCTGGTTAATTATCTTGCCATTAACACAACAACAAATAATCACAGTGCTTACATTGTGGGAGTAATTAAAATGAGTGAAGTAACTAACTATTTAGGTTTAGTCGGTATTGAATTTACTGAATACGCCACGCCTGATGCAGATTACATGGACAAAGTATTTACTGACTTTGGCTTTTCAAAGCTTAAAAAGTTTAAAGGCAAAGACATTGTTTATTACAATCAAAACGACATTCACTTTTTACTGAACAACGAGCGTGAAGGTTTTTCAGCCGAATTTGCTAAAAGCCATGGCCCTGCAATTTGTTCAATGGGTTGGCGTGTTGAAGATGCTCAAAAAGCATTTGAAACTGCAGTAGAGCGCGGTGCAAAACCTGCAACCGATTCTACACACAAAAACCTTCCTTACCCTGCAATTTACGGTATTGGCGATAGCCTAATTTACTTTATTGACCAATTTGGCGATAAAGGCACCATTTATGAAAGTGACTTTGAAGATTTAGCAACGCAAACGGTTGTTGAAGACAAAGGCTTTAAGCGCATCGACCACCTAACTAATAATGTTTATAAAGGCACAATGGAAACATGGGCAAACTTTTATAAAGATGTGTTTGGTTTTACAGAAGTACGTTACTTTGACATTAAAGGTCAAAAAACGGCGCTAATTTCATATGCGCTTAAATCTCCATGTGGCACCTTCTCAATTCCAATCAATGAAGGTAAAGGCAACGACAACAACCAAATTGACGAATACTTAGGTGAATACAATGGCCCAGGCGTTCAACATTTAGCATTTTTAACTGATGATTTAGTTAGCTCGCTAGACAAGCTAGATAAATCAACTATTGCAACGCTCGATATTATTCCTGAATACTACGACACCATTTTCGACCGTGTGCCGTGGGTAAAAGAAGACAAAGACAAAATTCGCGAACACCAAATACTGGTTGATAGCCAAAGCGAAAATTGTTACCTACTACAAATTTTCTCTAAAAACTTATTTGGCCCAATTTTTATAGAGATGATTCAACGCGTTGATGATGGCGGTTTTGGTGAAGGTAATTTCCAAGCGTTATTTGAATCAATTGAACGCGATCAAGAGCGCCGCGGCGTTTTATAATCTTTTTGAGTAAATTAAAAGCAGCGACCTTCGCTGCTTTTTGTCGTTTTAATATTTAAAATGTATGGCTTAAAGTGCAAGTATGCTTAAATAAATACTCCATTGTTGCCATACAGTTAAACCAAAGGAAATGTAATGAGCCTAATTAACGAAACCCATGATATTAATTTAACAAGCTGGGTAGAGTCAGCGAATGTTGCCAATTGCGACTTCCCTATTCAAAACTTGCCATTTGCCGAGTTTCGTCGCAAAGGCACTAACGAAGTATTTCGTGGTGGTGTTGCGATAGGTGATCAGGTTATCGACCTTGCAAAACTAAATGAGCTAAATATATTTACAGGCGACGCTAAAATAGCACTCGATGCAGCGAGCGAGTCAACGCTAAATACATTTATGGGTTTAGGGCAGCAATACTGGTCAGCACTTCGTTTAGCCCTTTCAAAAGCATTACGCGAAGGCGCTGAATGTCAAAAAGATATTGCGAGCGTATTAATATCGCAAGCTGAAATTGAATTTTCATTACCATGTCGTATTGGTGACTACACCGACTTTTACACCTCTATTTATCATGCTACGGCAGTAGGTAGTTTATTTCGCCCTGATAACCCACTATTACCAAACTATAAATGGGTACCAATTGGTTACCATGGCCGCTCTTCATCTATTGATGTGTCTGGGCAAACATTTCACCGTCCTAAAGGACAAACTAAAGCACCCGATGCAGATGTGCCCTCGTTTGGTCCATGTAAACGCCTTGATTACGAGCTAGAGCTTGGCATTTACTTAGGTAAAGGAAATGCGCTAGGCGATGCAATTGCAATCGAAAATGCAGAAAACCATGTATTTGGTTTTTGTGTATTTAACGACTGGTCTGCCCGCGATTTACAAGCTTGGGAATACCAACCATTAGGTCCGTTTTTAGCGAAAAACTTTGCATCAACAGTGTCTCCTTGGATTGTTACAACAGAAGCACTCGCACCGTACAGAACAAGTTGGACTCGTGATGAAAACGATCCTCAACCTATGGAATATCTAGAGTCTGCCGCTAATCGCGAGCAAGGTGCATTTGATATTCAAATGGATGTAAAAATTCAAACCGAAAAAATGCGTAGCGAAGGGCACTCTCCTACCCGCGTATCTACCTCTAGCTTTAAGCACTCTTACTGGACTGTAGCTCAAATGGTAACTCACCACACAGTTAACGGGTGTAACTTTATGCCGGGTGATATGCTGGGTTCGGGTACGCAATCGGGCCCAACACATGAAGAAGCGGGTTCTTTACTTGAACTTTCTCGTGGCGGTAAAGAAAAAATAACGCTAAGCAATGGCGAACAACGCAGCTTTTTAGAAGATGGCGATAACGTTATTATGCGCGGCTGGTGTGAAAAAGAAGGCTTTGTGCGTATTGGTTTTGGTTCAGTTGAAAGCACGGTTTTAGCCGCAAAATAATCTCAATCAAACATACTTAAATGAAAGGGCTGCTTTTAAAAGCAGCCCTTTTTTATTAATTTTTGAACAGTTACAATTTTTTTCTGGCTTTTTAAGCTCAGATTGATACATTATTCCGGTTAGTAGCCAGTGTTTATATGCCATGTCAGTATTTATAAAGTCTTACAAAAAACTTTTTCCAGCTCGCCAACTCCTTATTCGTCAAAATGGCGAGGTTAAGCATGTTGTTTTAGCGCCTTGGTTACAACTTTTTGCAATAGTGCTTATTTTAGCAACACTTGTCTGGGTGAGCATTTCTAGCTTTCGTGTATACACACAAACTAACCATATCTCTGACATAGAAATAAATCAGCTTAACAAACAAGCACTATGGGAACAAAAAGTTAGCGAGCAACAACGTCTTCACGAGCAACAACTCAAACAGCTAGTAACTCTTGAACAAAAACAAGCGCTACTTCAAAGCATGATCGAATCTTTACCTGCCTCAATTAGCCAAGACGTTATTCAGTTGAGTGAAGAGCTTGAGTCACCTATTAACGAAAATAAAAACGAATTTCATGAACCTTTAGTAGATGAAGACCCGAATGCTAAGCAAGTTAATTTAGGTAAGCCTATTAGTTTTGAAACACGTTTGGCACATTTAAATGAGCAATACGAACAAAGCTTTAATTACCTAGACAAAAAAATAAACGAACGACATAACGCTATTTTAGCCATGCTTAAAGGCGCAGGCCTTGATGCCGCTTTGGAAGAACACCTAGCAATTAACTCTTTGCATATTGCTCAAGGTGGCCCGTTTGATGTATTCGATGAAACAAATATACCCGGTCATTTTTTGGCTATAGTTGATAAGTTAGTCGCGTTAAATAATCTAGAAAATTTATTAACTGAATTACCTATCACCCTGCCCTTACCCGCTGCAAAATATTATATTTCAAGTAGCTTTGGCTTACGTAAAGACCCAATGAATAACCGCCGAGCATTTCACAAAGGCGTAGACTTAGCGGGTTGGCACAAAACCGAAATTTTTGCTCCGGCCGACGCTGTGGTTCTTCGTGCAGGGCGTAATGGCGGATATGGTAACTTTATTGAACTTGAACACAAAAATGGCTTAGTAACTCGCTTTGGCCATTTAAATAAAATAAAAGTAAAAAAAGGTCAGCACATTGCCAAGCACGATGTAATTGGTTTAATGGGGAGCACTGGTAGAAGTACTAGCACTCATTTACACTACGAAGTATTGGTTAATGGCGAACAAGTCAATCCTCTAAAAATAACAAAGGCGCTTTCTCGTGTTCGGTAGAAAAAAATCAACAAGTACTAATCTAAGAAAGGTTAATCATACCCCCTCTATTATTTCTGAAGATGTGCGCCTTACTGGCACTTTAATAAGCCAAGGTGAGGTTCAACTTGATGGTCGCATAGATGGCGACATAAAAGCCGAGCAATTGGTTATAGGCTCCTCCGGTGTAGTTGAAGGAATTGTTGAAGCAGTAGGCATTGTTGTTAAAGGCACTGTTATTGGTTCTATCAATGCAAGCGAAGTAAAAATACAAAGTGGTGCTCACGTCCATGGCGACGTATTTCATGATTCATTGAGTATAGATGCTGGCGCTATAATTGAAGGCAACTTAAAGCAACGCACTGAAAAAGAGACAGTAGAGTTAACTGCTGAACCAACTGAAAAAGAAGTTAAAACACTGATTGAAGAAGATGACAGCGGCTTGTCGTTTGTAAATAAACAAGCCACGGATAAAAGCGAGCGGTAGGCTATTTTTTCTCAGTAATATACATTGTAATATCTGCAGTGAATACGAGTTCGTTGCGGGTATTATAAAGCTTTACTGGTACTACTAAATCTTCTTTATCAATCCACTGGCGTGGCAAATCAATTTCAGCAATAGCCGTAACGTCTGTATCAACCTTTGCCAAATATTGTACGGTCATTCCCTTTGGTATCCAACGATGGGTTTTTACCGGTACAGTCGCGTCAACCATCACCCCTGCACATAACTCAGCCAAATTACACTGCGCAATTGCATGAATGGTTCCAATGTGGTTATGAACACTACGACGATTTTTAACAACAGCACTACAGTGCCCTTCTCGCAGATCT
Source organism: Pseudoalteromonas sp. SIMBA_162 (assembly GCF_046535955.1). Lineage (NCBI taxonomy): Bacteria > Pseudomonadati > Pseudomonadota > Gammaproteobacteria > Alteromonadales > Pseudoalteromonadaceae > Pseudoalteromonas > Pseudoalteromonas sp. SIMBA_162. Next base: position 43,983 of record NZ_JAWJBQ010000003.1, read on the forward strand.
AATACGTAGGGCTTCATTGAGCCAAAGTAAGGTGCTTTAAAACAAACAGCTTTAGTAAAAAGCCAATTGCCAAAGGGTAAGTTTTTAAATTTATGCCACGTTTTAACTAGTGGTGATTGATTTGCCATTTTTATTATCCAGTTACAGTTACTTTATTAACGCTAACACATCAGACCAGTTAAAAAAAGCCGTTTTAATTACGGCTTTTATTATGTGTTTAACAAAAAATACGAATGACGACGTATGCATAGGCCAAAAGCCCTTTCTTTTTTACGAGTGCCCCCCTAAAATACGCGAAAAAGGAGACTCAATGCATACACAGCCCGCAAAACCTAATCTAACTTTATTACTTATCTTAGCGTTGCTCGTTATTTTTTGCCCTATGGCTATTGATATTTATCTGCCCGCTTTTCCTACCATAGCAGAGCAATTTTTGGTGACTGAGCAACAAGTGCAGCAAACTGTTGCCATTTTTATGTTAACCGTTGGACTAGGTCAATTAATTGCAGGGCCATTAGCAGATAGATTTGGCCGAAAGCCTGTCGCATTAGTGGGTATTAGCTTATATGCAGGCTCTGCGTTACTTGCTTACTGTGCCCCTTCGTTTGAAGTATTACTTTCTGCTCGTGCATTACAAGGGTTAGGTGCATGCGCCACATTTGTTGTCGCTTTCGCTATTGTAAGAGATAAATTTGGTAGCGAACGTAGCGGCCAAATTATTACCTACTTAAATGGCATTGTGTGCTTTATTCCTGCGTTAGCGCCCATTTTAGGTGCTTGGTTAACTGTTAAGTTTGGCTGGGAAATGAACTTCTTATTTTTAACTGGGTTTGCATTGGTAGGCTTTATTGTTACGTTTTTCTTTTTTAGAGAAACACGACCAGCCGATAGCGTTTATCAGGGGCATATTCTCGATTTAAGACGCTTTATACCTATTATTTCAACGCCACTATTTTTATTTAATAGCTTGCTTTGCATGGTTACTATGTCGGTTATTTTAGTGTTTGTCACCCTCGCACCTGGCTGGATAATTACTGAGCTTGGCGGAAGCGTAGCTAATTTTACATTTTGGTTTTCACTTAATGCCGTTTTAAGCATTATTGCCAGTTTTATTATGCCACTGTACATCAAACGCCACCCCAAACGAGCTTTAAAAATAGGGTTACTGCTATTGGTTGGCTCGGGATTACTTATGCTCCTGTTTAGCCAATATAAATCAGCTTTGGCGTTAATGATCCCCATGTTTGTGGCTGCATTTGGTTTTGCACTAACTCTTGGCTCTGCAGCAGGAAGAGCATTAAGCTTGTTCCCTAAACAAGCGGGCACAGCTTCAGCGTTGCTTGGTGCAATGCAAATGAGTGGGGCAAGTTTGCTGGTATTTATTACTCAATTTTTACAGTTGCAGACCCCTATATTAATTGGCGTCCACTTTTTATTATTGATCCCTTTTAGCTATTTATTGTTTCGCAAAGCGCAGTTTTCATAACCCCCCCCCCAACAAAAATTCATCATTAATGGGTAAGTAATTTTTATTTACCCCTTTCACTGCACATTAATCACCCAACCAGAATTATTTCATTTTTATTAACAATTTACTATTGCAATCTAGGTACAACTGCTCTATCGTTGAATTAAGTTAACACGTGGTTAACAAGATAATTCTAGGATGTAAAAATGAAAAAAAATAAACTTGCCTTAGCATTAATTTTATCTGGTCTATGTACTGCAGGTAATGCAAGTGCACAAAACGATCGTTTCATAATTCAAGTCGATAACAACAAAAAAGGTGTGGTAAAAGCACTTACTAAAAAACTCGGTGGTGATATAAAAGTTGACGGTAATGGGTTTATTGCCGCTAAATTTACTGGTCACGATTTAACAAGCTTAAAAGGTTTACTAAATAACCCTCACATAAAACTTATTGAAGAAGACCAAAAACGTGTTCCTTTATCATTATTCAATGATGACGCCGGCAATGCAATGCAACAACAAATTACACCGTATGCTGTTTATCAATCTCAAGCTGATCAGGTAACATTTGACGCGAATGCGGGTATGAAAGTATGTGTTATTGACTCCGGTTTAGACAGCACAAACCCTGATTTCATATGGGGAAATATCACTGGCGATAATGACAGCGGCACAGGTAACTGGTTCGATAATGGCGGACCACACGGGACTCATGTGGCGGGTACTATAGGTGCTGCAGATAACAACTTAGGTGTTGTAGGCATGGCACCAGGCGTTGCTATGCACATAATAAAAGTGTTTAACGAATCTGGCTGGGGTTATTCATCAGACTTAGCACAAGCTGCTAACTTATGTTCTCAGGCAGGTGCAAATATTATCAGCATGAGTTTAGGTGGTGGTGGCTCAAATAGTACTGAGTCAAACGCTTTTGCTAATTTCACTAACGCTGGAGGCCTTGTAGTTGCAGCGGCAGGTAACGATGGCAATAACGTTCGTTCATATCCAGCTGGCTATCCATCAGTTATGATGGTAGGCGCAAATGATGCAGATAATCAAATTGCTGACTTTTCACAATTTCCAAGCTGCTCATCAGGTAAAGGTAGACGTGTTACAACTGACGAAACAGTATGTGTTGAAGTGACTGCTGGTGGTGTAGATACGCTTTCAACATACCCTGCTGGCATGGCATCCGCAGCAAATATGTCTGCTGACGGCACACCCTTCGCTTCATCCGCAATGGAAAATACTGGTCAAGCATCAGCATCTGCGTACTTTATGGGAACTGCACAAAATATTGATAATGGTGCTGCTGGGAAAGTATGTTTAATAGACCGTGGTGTCGTTTCTTTTTATGACAAAGTAGCAAACTGTGAAAACTCAGGTGGAATAGGCGCTGTTATCATTAACAACGAAGCTGGTATGCTTTACGCAACACTAGGCGATACAAACAATACAACAATTCCGGCTGTGGGTGCCGCATTTGAAGATCGCACTGCACTGCTTGGCAGCACAACGATTACAATAGATATTGGCGCATCAGATTATGGATTCATGAGTGGTACATCAATGGCAACGCCTGCAGTGTCGGGTATTGCTGCTCTTGTATGGTCAAATCATACTGACTGTACGGGTACAGAGATTCGTGATGCTCTAAAAGCAACTGCACAAGATCAAGGCGCAACAGGGCGTGATGATTACTTTGGACACGGTATTGTAAAAGCAGCCGATGCTGATGCCTATTTAACTGCGAATGGTTGTGCAGGTAGTGGTAATGGGGGCGGGGGCGGCGGTACCGACCCAGAGCCTGTAGGTGACATAACGCTTTCTGCTTCAGGTTATAAATCAAAAGGCACCAAGTATATTGACCTTAATTGGGCTGGCGCAGCAACAAGCCAAGTTGATGTTTACCGCAACGGAAGCAAGGTGACAAGTACAGCTAATACTAATAGCTTCACTGATACAATATCTACCAAAGGTGGCGGCACATATACCTATCAAGTATGTGAAGCTCAAAGCACAAGCGCTTGCTCTAACAACTCAACCGTTACTTTTTAATAAAACGTAACTTAAAAAAGCGGGCAACAGCCCGCTTTTTATTTACCTAGTTGCTTGATAAACTCACTCATATTTAGCAATCAATTCTAATAATGATTAATCCCGATTTTCTCTTCTCTTTTTTAATTGCTAGTTTTTTAATGGCGGTTGCCCCAGGCCCTTCGAATGCATTTTTAATGGCACAAACATTTGCAAATGGCCGCACTGCGGGTATGCAAAGTGCATTTGGTTTTGCATTAGGTGGTGTTGTGCATACCTTTTTTGCCGTAATAGGCTTAAGTGCTATTTTAAAAGCATCACCCGCTGCCTATAGTGCTGTTCAATATACAGGTGCAGCTTATTTGTGTTATTTGGGCTTTATGATGATAAAAAGCACGCTAAAAAACACGACTACTGCCACACAAACACAAAGTGAAGATAAGCCACACGTAAGCACTGCTAAAAAATCTAATGTGATGTTTCAAGCCATGATGACCGAGGTACTTAACCCTAAGGTCGCTTTATTTTTTATTGCTTTTATTCCACAGTTTGTAGACCCGAGCTTATCATCAGCCACTTTTCAGCTCGCATTTTTTGGCCTGCTATATCCTATTTTTGCTTTTCCAATAGACTGCACGTATATTTATTTTGGCGACAAAATCGCACAGTTTTTTAGGCAGCATCCAAACAGTCAACTTTGGATTGATAGAGTAACGGGAATGATATTTATTGCCCTCGCTATTAATCTACTATTATAACTTTCCTAAATTTTGCTAACAGTTGATGTAACTATGAGCATTTAGGCACAAATAAAAAGAATTAATATGGAACAAAAAACGCAATCTCTCCCTGCAAAGAAAAATATTGCCCTTGTTGCTCACGATGGCAAAAAAACCGCGCTAAAGCTTTGGTGCGACAAACATAAAAATACACTTAGCAAGCACACCTTATACGGCACAGGTACAACGGGGCATTTAATTCAAAAAAGTACAGGGCTTGATGTTGTTCAGCTTTTAAGTGGCCCAATGGGTGGCGACCAACAATTGGGCGCAAAAATAGCAGAGCATGAAATTCATGTTTTAATATTTTTTTGGGACCCTTTAGCTTCTCAGCCTCATGACCCTGATGTAAAAGCATTACTGCGCTTAGCGGCAGTGTGGAATATTCCTGTAGCGTGTAACGAGGTAAGTGCTGATATGCTGTTAAGCTCTCCTTTAATGGAAAACGAGCTTGAGCGTACCTTGCCAGATTACGAAAAATACCTCGCAACCCGACAAATAAGTCTTTAAGCCTTTTAAGTTACTTGTAAAGCATGCTGGCCCATTTCGTCAGGCCAGCAGTTACACTACCAAAATGGTCACCATTAACCATATTAATATTACCTAAGTGCTCGCTAAGTGCTGCTTTAATTAGTGGAGACTGCGCACTGCCCCCCGTTAAATAAATAACGTCTGGTGTTGTTTGTGCATCGTTTATTGCTTGTTTTGCCAAAGTGACTATTTGGCTAATATTACTTTCTACAGCTAACGATAAATCATGAACAGATAAGTTTTTACTAAGTTCAGTATCTAAAAAGCGCAAGTCACAGTTAAAGTCATGTGTTGACGAAAGGGCTATTTTTGCGGCTTCACCTTGTTGAACAAGTTGATGCCCTTGCTTATTTTGTTGTAAGTGAATTAAGCGTTTATATAGGTCTGGTGCACTTACATCTCGCAACTGTGCATTAAGTTCACGCGCCTGACTTTCACTGTAAAATTGGCTTTGCAAATTAACATCGTTAATTTTACATGCCTGCCAAAACGGCTGATTTGGCAAAGGTAATCCCGATTTAAATGTGCTGCCAAGCCCTAATAAGGGCATTAACCCATGAAAGCTCAATGCAATATCTAAATCGTTTCCGCCAACGCGTTTACCGCTGTGAGCTAAAAAGTCGTTATCGCGCTGACTATTTCCTCTAAAACTTGGACCCATTTGCACAAACGAACAATCACTGGTTCCCCCACCAATATCTATAACCAACACTTTCTGATCGTGTGTTAAATCACTTTCGTAATCGATACCTGCTGCTAGCGGTTCGTATAAAAAATTAACGTCTTTAAAGCCTGCACGTTTTGCAGCTCGCTCTAAAATACCCACAGCTTGCTGGTTCGACTGTTCACCGCCTACCGCCTGAAAGTTTACAGGGCGGCCAATAACAGTTTGAGTAAGTACTTTTTCTAAAGACTGCTCTGCGCGTTGTTTTATTTTTAAGATCATTGCCGTTGCAATGTCTTCAAAAAAGTTAATTTGGCCTTGCTTTAAACCGGTTGCACCAAAAAACGATTTGGGTGACTTAACAAAGTATCCTTCCTCAGGAAATTGAACGTATTCACTAATTGCTTCACGACCAATAAATAAGGTCTCATCTGAAGGTTGTAAATCAAGGTCTGATTTAATTCGAGGCAGTGAGTTTAAAAGGGCTTGGCGCTGAGATTTAAAATCTTGTTCATGCGCGGTTCCTTTTAAATGCTTAGCAACAAAATCAACCACCATAGCACTGTGATGCGTATAAAGTGTAGAAGGTAAGTAATGCTTGCCTTGCTCTAAAGGCACTAACTGAACATTATTATTGTTCATTACACCCATAGCACAATTTGAACTACCGTAATCAAAACCTACAAACATATACCACCACACATTACCAAAAAGGCCGCGCAATTTAGCATATTTAAGATCACTTTTAAATTGCTATATGCTTTCTCGCACTCTTAAAAAGCTAGCAAAGCGAGGAAGGCCATTTTTAGTCAACCCATGAAAACGATAGGTAACGGTGCTACCAATGGCCGGTGGGTTTTGACGTTGTGCATCGCTAAATCCTGTACCAATTGAAAATAGCTGCCCAGAGGCTGACTTAACGCGCAGCGCACCCAGCATCCCCGTGTATTTCCCTTTACCCGGCAAATGAGCTATGACAACCGCCTCAGCATCAAGGTAAGGCTTTAACTTTAACAAAGCACCACTTCGTCCACTTTTGTGTTTAGCATCAGCTAAGTGCAACACAACGCCTTCTGCACCCTGCGCAGTTATGTTATTAAAATAGTCAGAAAGCTGTTTGTTATTTTTAAATCGACGCTGTTTAACAGCTTGGATATGGGGCTGATTAATGTGTGTAACAAGTTGGGAATAATTTTTATAACGCTCGCTAAAAGCTAAGGTTTTATCTGGCATATCAAATATCTTGTAAGTGACGGCTTGCCAGTCTTTGTTATTTGGGATTTTAGTTCTTACTATACCGCTTAATGCAGCAAAGTGTTCTCGTTTAGTCCAAAGCTCGCCATCTAACCACGTATTGGGCAGGGATGCAGTAAACCAATGTGGTGCATTAATTATATTCCCTTTGCGAGTAACAAACTGTGTGCCCGTCCATATGGCTCTTACACCGTCAAATTTTTCGCTGACTAAATACGCACTAATATCATTGTGCTTTTCTTCATCATACACTTTGGCTAATAATACAGAAGGCTGAGAAGTATAAGCCGGGCAGCTAAACAAAATAACCGTAATAAATAACATCCATTTTATAGCAATCATTAGCGCATCCAAGCTAGGTAATAGTGACTTACACTATAGTTGAGATTGCACCCATTGCCAAAACTCATCAAGGTTACCCATGCAATAGGTCGCTTTGCTAAAGTCATGATCTTTGGTGTGGCTATTAGCAATAGCAACCACCCTTAAACTTGCATTATTTGCGGCGCTTACGCCTGTAAATGTATCTTCTACGGCTATCGCATTTTCTGACTTTACGTTTATTTGCTTTAAAGCGAGTAAATACGGGTCGCCTGCAGGCTTAGGGTTAATTACATCGTCTTTAGTAACAAGAGTATCAAACAGCTCATAAAACCCTAACCCTTTTAGAATTGGCATAGCTTCGCTTGTTGCACTTCCGGTGACAAGCGCCATTTTTAAGCCACTATTTTTAACCGCTTTTAGCGTTTGTTCTACATATGGCATAAGCGGTGGTAAGTTCGTTTTGACGTATTCACCAAATAATCGATATTTTTCAGCAGCTAAAAACTCAGCACTGACTGATAAATTATTCTCACTTTTAATTTCAATTGCCGCTTCTAGTGTAGGACGCCCTGAAAAACGCTGACAAAATTCATCTTCTAAATAACTTACCTCAAATGGCGCTAACAATGTGCTCCAACATACAAAATGCATCGCTTCAGAATCGACTAGCGTGCCATCCATATCAAATAAAACGGCCTGTAAGCTCATGATCTCTCCTTAAATTAAAGTGCTAAAAAAAGGTGCTAGAGCACCTTTTTTGTTTTTTCATTATTACTGCGTTAAACCCGCCGGCGGCTCACCAAAAGCTTCTTCACCGGTTTCAATATCAACTAACTCATAGCCACGGGCTTTACGAACCACCTTAAGCACAGGTTTTTCAAAAGCAGTTTTTAAGCGCTCCGAGTCATCTTTTAACTCATCAAGGGTTGTACCAAACGGTGCTGCGCCTGTTTCTGACCAGTTAGTTACTTTACCATTTAGGTTATATTCTACTTCGTGTATTTGATATTGCGCCGCTTCATCTTTTGTTGCTTCACAAAAAATCACACGGTAATTCCAAAATCCAGCCATTATATTTCTCTATCAATAAACCAATTATGCGCTACTTTAACAGCTCTAAAAGGGATCACAAAATAAAAAGCCTGCACAAGGCAGGCTTTTAAATGTAAATTTCTAATCTATTAATTAGAAAAATTTAACTTTAAATTCAGCACCAACATAACGCTCTTCATTAACAATACCCGTGTTATTGTTAAAGTCGATAGCGCCTATTGCTTGTTGCTCATCAAATAAGTTACGAACAAAACCAGCAACTTCATATTCGTAGTCACCTTCTGCCCATCTGTAACCTGCACGAAGACCAACTTCAGTTAAAGGCTTGCCTTCAAACTCTACCGATTCATATAAGAACATGTTAATTTTGCTGCGGTAAGATATATCACCGTTTGCAAAGAAATCACCATCTTCAAGCTCTTTAGTGTAACGAAGCGTAAAGTTAGAGATCCACTCTGGTGCATGCGGTAAGCTGTTACCGTCTAAAATTGCACGAGCTTCTGGACCAAAAGGACCTGCAACTTGGAAAGTTGGATCTGTCACTGTACACTGGCCACACACAGCTACAGCTAGGTCATTATCTTTAAGCTCAGTTTTGTTATAGCTTAAGTTAAATGTTGCATTAAGCTCATCACTTAATACCCACTCAGTGTCTAACTCAAAACCGTAGCCCGTGGTTTTATCTGCATTGATTAAGCGGTTAAAGTTTGCACCACCACCTACAGCAGTCAATTGCTGATCGCTCATTGTGTAGTAGAACACAGTTGCATTTACACGACCTTGTCCGTCTAGCACGTCTGATTTAATACCTGTTTCGAATGAAGTCACTGTTTCAGAATCAGCGGTTGTTACTTCATCACCAAACAAAATACGACCTTGCAAGCTTGGTGCACGGAATGTGTTAGCTACACGGCTGTACCAGTTTACGTCTTCGTTTACTTTGTAGTTAGCAGATAAATCCCAGCTCACGTGGCTATCGCTAACATCTTGCTCGATAAATAAAGCACCACCGCCAATAGGGCTTAGTGTACGATCTGCAGAGAAGTCTTTTTCATCATCAGAGTAACGAAGGCCCGCTGTTATTTTTAAATCATCAGATACAACATAATCAACCGAGCCAAATACTGCCCAAGCAGTTGTATCTTGTTGCTGTTTTACATACCCGTTTAAGGCGCCAGCATTTGGTGATGAAAACGTGTCATAGCTAAAGTTTTCAATTGTTAGCTCTTCGTCAAAGTAAAAAACACCTACTTGATAGTTTAAGTCGCCATCAAAGTTACTTGATAAACGAAGCTCTTGAGTAATTTGATCTTGCTCAGGAATACCATCAGCACTTTCTGAAGGGAAAGGAATAAAGCCAGGCCCCATGTAATCAGGAAGGAATACAGCACCGTAACCACCGTCAATATCACCACGAGAGTATATTTCAGCGCTTTCCCATGCAGAGATAGACGTTACAGTGTGGTTTTCAAGATCCCATTCAAGTCTTAGGCTCATACCTTCAGATTCTACTTGTTGAGTAGAACGAGCACCGGCATCTTGGTATACAACATCGTGCTCGTAGTTATCGACTAATTCGTTAGAACCAGACTCAATAACATTTGCACGGAACGCGATAGGTGAACCATCTAAATCACGTGTGTGATAGTTTAATAAAGCAGAAAAATCATCGCCTTCGTATAAAAACTGAATACGTGCTGCTTTTTCAGTATAACCGCCCTGTTGATCTTTAGCTTCAAAATTAGGTGCTTGGTTATCAATGTAATCATCTTTATCTTGCCATAATAATGAAACGCGAGCAGATAAACGATCTGTTAACGCACCACCTACAGCACCTTCAGTATCTACAGCGCCACGGCTACCGTATGAAACCGCACCGTAACCGTCAAACTCTTGGCTAGGTTTAACTGAGTCAAATTTAACAAGGCCTGCAGGCGTATTACGGCCAAATAAAGTACCTTGCGGACCACGTAATACTTCTACGCGTTCAACATCAAATACAGGAAAGCCTTTTAAAATCGCATTTTCTTGAACAACTTCATCAACTACTAACGATACAGGTTGAGACGCATTTAAATCGAAATCTGTGTTACCTAAACCACGTACGTAAAAACGTGGGAAAGAACGGCCAAATGAAGATTCGATAGACAAGCTTGGAATTTTTGCGTTCATAAAACGAATATCCATGCCTGCCGAGCTGTATGCATCAAGGTTATCACCTTGCAGTGCAGATACAGCTACAGGAACCTCTTGAGCATTTTCTACACGTTTACGCGCAGTAACTTGAATAACTTCTAATTGGTTATTTTTTTTAGCCGTTTCTTCTTCAGCAGCAAATGAAGAAACAGAAGTGCCAGCAGCAGATAATAGTGCGGCATTAATGATTGTCGCTATTGCAGATTTTTTAATTGCTTTCATGTCGGGTTTTAACCTTTTGTATGCACTCTTGTTCAACGGTTTTTTGTGTTGCGCAATGTATTCATTGCGGGCTCGTACAATTTTTCGCGACTTGGCTATATGCGCGCGGACCTCATTATCGAGAGTACAAAAACGAAATAATAAGGCTGAACGAACGTAAGAGATTATACCACTGTGTAATAAATTTACTGCATAAAACTTTTCAATTTCTGAAACTTTTTTGCAACATTTAACCACAAGATAGCGACTTTTTATTACTTTTTAGATGTAAAAACCCAAATATAAGGACATATGTCCTTATCAATAAAACTACAAATAAAGTAGCAGTTTTAACGTTTTAACTAAAAAACCTAACTTAGGAACAGTTTTTGCTTATGTGAAAAACCGCACTAGCCGGTTTTTTCCTCAATGCTTTATCACGTTCGTTTTAAGGCTATTTCTCCATCTATGTGAATGTCTCGTTGAGGGAACGCAATCACTACATTATTTTGCTCAAATACATCGTACAGACTAAAGCGAATATCACTGCGCACGGTTCTAAGCATGGTTTCAGATTCAGCACATACCCAAAAAACAGCGTTAAAAACTAATGAGCTATCGGCAAAGTCGTCAAATAGCACTGCCGATTTTGGTGTTTTTAAAATCGCTTTATGCTCATCAAGCACCTGTTGGATGAGCTTTTTAACTAAAACTACATCCGATCCATAAGCAACACCTACGCTTACCGACGAGCGTGCATTCCCATCAATTAACGTCCAGTTTGTTACGGTGTTTTCTAATAATTGGCTGTTGGGGATCAACATATGTACGCCATCATTTCGACGAATCCGCGTTGAACGTGTATTAATAGTTTCGACGACACCCTTGGCACTGCCTACTTCTAAAAAGTCACCTATTCGAATAGGACGCTCCCACATTAATATCCAACCGCTTATAAAGTTATTAATTATATTTTGCGCACCAAACCCCACACCTATTGCAATAGCACCCGATACAAATGCAAAAGCCGTCAATGGAATATTTAATACTTCTAGCGAGGTAAAAACTAATATGGCGATACTTAAAATAAAATAAATACGCGTAAATAAATGAACAGCATCTTGGCTTATTTTTTTGGCGAGTAAAGTTCTTTTTATTAACTTACCAATGTGTGTCACCACAAACCACATTGCAAATAAAATAAGTGGCACCTGAATTATTTTTGCCACTGTGAGTTGTATATCGTTGTAACTAAATACAACAAAAGAAAGGATTTCGTTTATTTGTTCTAAATTCATTTATTTTCCAATCAGGGGGTCTTTAATATTATTATAGAGTGAATGTGTTTTAATTAACTAACATTAGCACGCCACAATGCAATTTAACTGACTTTAAAAATTACACTTTGTTATTTTGCAGTACTTGTGCCACCAAAAAACAAACAACACAAGCTACTTTTACCTACCTAAACATCTATTTTTAGCTAATTTGCGTTTAAATCCTGCATAATCTCGATAAACTTTATTGTATATAAATCAAAATTTGGTAAGTTAAGTGGGTTTTTCGACTCGAAAAGCCTATTCCGGCTAATCTTTCTATGGAGTTATTATGCGTAAAACCCTAATCGCCACTACAATTGCTAGTGCATTATTACTATCTGCCTGTTCAGAAAATAAATCAGAAACACAAACAATGGCAAAAGAAAGCGCAGCACAAGTGCAAGACGTAAACGCAAGCAATGTGTTATTCAAACCAAGTCCTTTACAATACATGGCACCTGAGTTTGATAAATTTGGTACTAAAGATTACGAAGCTGTATTCGACGCGGGTATTGCAGAGCATACAACTCAAATTCAAGCAATTGCTAATAACCCAGAGCCAGCAACATTTAAAAACACATTAGTTGAAATGGAACTATCTGGTGAGTTATTGAACCGTGTATCAACGGCATTTTATAACTTATCGGGCTTAATTTCAGATGACGAATACCAGCGCATTAGTAAAAAAATGGCGCCAGTATTATCGGCTCACTCTGATGACATTTATTTAAACGGTGCTTTATTTGAGCGCGTTCAAACAATCTACGATAACCAAGCAGCACTAAGCGCTGAAGATCAACGCCTTGTTGACTTTTACTACAAGCAGTTTGTAAAAGCCGGTGCTAAATTAAGTGACGAAGAAAAAGCAAAAATGCGCGAAATTAACGCACAACTTGCTAACTTATCTACTGCGTTTTCGCAAAACGTTTTAAAATCGTTTAAAGAAGATGTGATTGTTGTTACTGACAAGTCTAAACTTGCAGGCCTTTCTGAGGGTGAAATTGCAGGCCTAGCAGCTGCAGCTAAAAAAGCAGGCAAAGAAGGTTACATGATCACGCTTGTGAACACCACGCAACAGCCTATTTTATCAAGCCTTGAAAACCGCGAGTTACGTGAGCAAATTTTTACTGCCTCAGCAAACCGTGCAGCACAAACAAATGGCCCTATCATCATTGAAGAAACAAACTTACGTGCACAAAAAGCAGAGCTTTTAGGCTACAAAGATTGGGCTTCGTATGTAATGACCTCGCGTATGGCGCAAACAACTGAAAATGTATACGGCATTTTAGATGACCTTGCCCCTAAAGCAGTTGAAAAAGCGAAAATTGAAGCCGCTGCTATTCAAAAAGTAATTAATGATTCGGGCGAAAACTTCGAACTTAAACCTTGGGATTGGGCATTTTACGCTGAAAAAGTACGTGCTGAAAAATACGACCTAGACCCTGCGTTAGTTAAACCTTACTTTGAAATGAGCTCAGTAATTAACGATGGTTTATTCTTTGCGATGAATAAACTATACGGTATTACGTTCAAAGAACGTCAAGACTTACCGGTTTACCACGAAGATGTAACCGTTTATGAAGTATTCAACGCTGACGGCAGTGCAATTGGTTTATTTTACATGGACCCATACGCACGTGAAGGCAAGCGTGGCGGCGCATGGATGAGTGCATACGTAAGCCAAAGCGGCTTAAAAGGCACTAAACCTGTTATTTACAACGCGCAAAATATTCCAAAGCCTGCTGAAGGCGAGCCAACGCTTATGACCTTTGACGAAGTGTCGACTATGTTCCATGAATTTGGTCATGCGGCTCACGGTTTATTCTCAGATGTTAAATACCCAAGTCTTGCAGGCACTGCAACAGCGCGTGACTTTGTTGAGTTTCCATCTCAAGCACATGAAGATTGGATGATTGAGCCTAGCGTACTTGCTAATTACGCTAGGCACTACAAAACAGGTGAGCCAATTCCACAAGCATTACTTGATAAAGTATTAGCATCGCAAAAATTCAACCAAGGTTTTGGTACGACTGAATATTTAGCGGCTGCTTTACTGGATATGGAATGGCATTCATTTGGTTCAGATAAGAAAATCAATGATGTTCAAGAGTTTGAAAACGCAGCGCTAAAAGCTCATGGTATTGATTACTACCCTGTACCACCGCGTTATAAATCAAACTACTTTAGCCATACCTTTGCCGGCGGTTACTCTGCGGGTTACTACGCCTACCTTTGGACTGAAGTATTTGCAGCCGATGCATTTGCACACATGGAAAACAACGGTGGTTTAACACGTGAAAACGGCGATAACTTCCGTAAAGAAATCTTATCAAAAGGTAATAGCCGTGACTTAATGCAAAGCTACATTGAGTTTAGAGGTCAAAAACCAACAACCGACGCACTACTTAAGCGCCGCGGTTTGGTAGAATAATAACTTAACTTATTATTTTTAATATAAAAGCCCGCTTGCGGGCTTTTATTGTTTATACCTTAATTTATAACAGATAAACTTAGCCAATTAGTTATTACACAATGATGGTTATGGGCTATTTATTTGCAGTGACCCTACTTTGGGCATTTTCGTTTAGTTTAATTGGCGTATATTTAGCTGGGCACGTTGATGCATGGTTTAGCGTATTAATCCGTGTTGCGCTAGCTACATTGGTATTTTTACCGTTTATCAAACGCCTTCCTCCCGCTACCGCAATCAGGCTTATGTTGATAGGCGCTGTGCAACTTGGGATTATGTACAGTTTTTACTACCACTCATTTTTGTTTTTAAGCGTCCCCGAAGTATTGCTTTTTACTGTTATGACGCCGCTCTATATTACTTTATTAAACGATACCCTTAACAAACAGTTTAATCCGCAATTTTTTATTGTTGCCTTAATTGCCGTGCTGGGTGCAGTAGCAATTCGTTATGAAAATCTCGACAATGACTTTTGGCTAGGGCTGTTGCTTGTGCAAGGAGCCAATTTAAGTTTTGCAACCGGTCAAGTTACTTACAAACGGTTAATGCAAGGCAGGCAGCTTGACGACAAGGTGGCATTTAGCTGGTTTTTTATTGGTGCGCTTTTTGTTGCAGGCTTATGTTACGTATTATTTGGTAACCCGAGCAAGCTGCCAAGCACAAATACACAATGGGGGATTTTAATTTATTTAGGGATAGTGGCCTCAGGCTTGGGTTATTTTTTATGGAATAAAGGCGCAACGCTTGTCAATGTTGGGGCGTTGGCGGTCATGAATAACTTACTCATCCCTGCCGGTATTATTGTTAATATTGTTATTTGGAATAGAGATGCCGATATTTTTAGGCTAAGTATTGGTGCAGCAATAATGCTTTTAGCGTTAGTGGTTAATCAGATAATGACGAAAAAATAAGTTCACTTTTCTGTCGTTTAATTGTCATTAAGAGTTACTAAGGTAGTGCAACTTTTATTTTTTAAGGATAAACAATGAAGCGTATTACCTTATCTGCCAGTTGCCTTCTAATTGTTGCACTTACCGGTTGTGACGATGAAGTTAAAGTAGTCGAAAAAGACGTTTTAGTAACTAACACTGAAGTTGAAATTGTAGAAGTACCCACGCCAGTCGTTGTAGAAGTTGCCCAAGGTAGTAATGTTCAACTAGGCACACGCCCTGATTATTTAATTAACGACATGGCGCCAAGCGAGTTAAAAACACAATTAGCATCATGCCAAGATGGCCCATTTTATACGACAGACTTTTCAATTGGGCATCGCGGTGCGCCAATGCAATACCCTGAACATACTAAAGAATCTTATATTGCAGCAGCGCGAATGGGCGCAGGTATAGTAGAGTGCGATGTAACGTTTACAAACGATAAAGAACTAGTGTGTCGCCACTCACAATGTGACTTACATACCACCACTAATATTTTAGCTATCCCAGAACTTGCCGCCAAATGCAGTGTGCCATTTACCCCAGCCAATCCAAATACCGGGACTCCCGCTTCAGCAAAGTGCTGTACAAGCGATATTAGCCTGAGCGAATTTTTAACCCTTGAAGGAAAAATGGATGGTGCGAATCCTAAAGCCACCACAGTGGCAGAATACCTTGACGGCACCCCAAATTGGCGTACCGATTTATACTCAAAAACAGGAACGCTATTAACCCATAAGCAAAGTATTGAGTTATTTAAAGAGTTGGGTGTAAAAATGACCCCAGAGCTTAAGTCGCCTCAAGTTAGCATGCCTTTTGATGGTATGAGCCAAGAACAATACGCACAAAAAATGCTTGATGAGTACACGCAATTAGATGTCCCCGCAAATCAGGTATACCCACAATCGTTTAATTTAGACGATGTAAAATATTGGATTAACACCAACCCTGAATTTGCAGATCAAAGTGTTTATTTAGATGGTCGCGATAGTGAAGCTGGTTTTGACCCGAGCAATCCAGCAACATGGCAACCAAGCATGGCTGAACTGGTTGCTGACGACGTTAAAATACTTGCGCCTCCCATTTGGATGATGCTTACCATCGATAACGATAACAATATTGTTCCTTCACAATACGCAATTGAAGCAAAAGCGGCAGGTTTGAAGCTCATAGCATGGAGCCTTGAGCGCTCAGGGCCGCTAAATGAAGGGGGTGGTTATTATTATCAGTCAATTGCTGATGTAATCAATAACGATGGCGATATGATGACTGTAGTTGATGTTTTAGCAAAACAAGTGGGTGTAATGGGTATATTTTCTGATTGGCCGGCCACGGTAAGCTACTACGCAAGCTGTAATAAAATGCCAGCCAGCATTTAAAAACGCATTTCAGCGGTCGTTTATTCTGCTGCGCTCAGTTACCATAAAGGAATTACCCAACCTTTTTAACTGAGCGCTTTTATGATCATCCAACAACATAATACCGACTTACCAACGCCAACAGGCCTAATGCGAACCACAGTGTATCGTCCACAAGCCGATGGGCAGTTTCCTGCCATTGTTTTTTATTCTGAGATTTTTCAGCAAACGGCTCCTATTGCTCGAAGTGCCGCACTTTTGGCAAGCCATGGTTTTGTTGTACTCGTGCCTGAGGTATTTCATGAGTTAAACCCTATCGGAACTGTACTTGCTTACGATGATGCAGGTAAAGACAAAGGCAATGCGGATAAGTGGAAAAAACCGCTTGAGCATCACGATAGCGACACACAAACATTAATCGATTTTGTAAAATCGCAGCAGTATTGCTCAGGTTCAGTGGGAGCGATGGGTGTATGTATTGGCGGACATTTAGCTTATAGAGCTGCACTTAATCCCCAAATTAAAGCAGCGTTTTGCTTATACGCAACGGATATTCACAGCAATACATTACCAGCTCAAGAAGGAAACAATTCATTTGAGCGCATGGCCGATATACAAGGTGAAATACATTTTATTTGGGGTAAACAAGACCCTCATGTACCACAAGAAGGCCGCAGTAAAATTTATCAGCAATGTGTAACGACAGGCATTAACTACCAGTGGCAAGAAGTTAACGCGCAACATGCCTTTATGCGTGATGAAGGTGAGCGATACGACGGTGCATTGGCAATCGCAATGTACCAACAAGCCGTGGCGCTATTTAATCGCACTTTATAAACACTTAAAAAACGTCTTACTAAGTACTTTTCAGCATACCCAGCGCGGTATGCTGCTTTACAAAGTAGGCTTTTAAATAATCAATAAATAACCTAAGTTTTTTAGAGCCTGTAGCACCTGGCGGAAACACCCCGTAAAGCTCAATATCTTTAGTTTTGTAATCGTCTAATATGATCTCTAGTAGCCCAGCTTGCACCTTTGGCCAAGCATCATATAAGGGAATACGGCCAAGACCATGCCCTGCCTCTACAAATGCCGTGCGTGCTGCCGCATTATTTGTGCTTAAACCACCTTGCATTGTAATGTCGTGCTTTTTGCCATCTTTTTGAAGCGTTAAAGTTTTACTCCCCAGCTGATACACAACCCATTTATGCGCTCTTAACTCAGCTGGCGTTTTAGGTTTACCAAAATAGTTAAAGTAATCTGAAGAACCACAAATACAGGTACTCATTGTGGTCAGTTTTGTCGCTTGTAAGTTTGAGTCACTTAACGCAACACCACGAATGGCAATATCAAAACCATTTTTTATTATATCTACTACGTCGTCGGTTAGCTGTAGGTCGATCTCAATTTTTGGATATTGGCGCTTAAACGTATTTATAGCGGGTACAATTAATTGCATGCCTACATTAACGGGGCAACTCACTTTAAGTAAACCTTGCGGCTCGCTTTTTATATTCTCTATCTGTTGATTAGCGGCATTGGCTTGCTCAGTAATAACGCGACAACGCTCGTAGTACGCTATACCGGCCTCTGTAAGTGTCATTGTGCGAGTAGAGCGGTTTAAAAGTGTAACTTCAAGCTGGGTTTCTAATTTTTTTAAGTGATAGCTTGCCACAGCGCGTGTTAAACCTAATTGCTTAGCGGCGGCTGTTAAACTTCCCTGCTCTACAATTTGTGCAAACACCACCATACTTTTTAATTGCTCGAACGACACTTTCATGGCTTTTCCGCCTAGTTAAAATTCAACCCATTCATTGTATCAATTATTAAACCAATAAAGTCAAATTTATCATCGTTGTTTAAAGTAATTTAAATGCATATAGTAATAATACGAGTTTGGTGAATACCAAATACTAATTAACTCAATTATCGAAGGAATATAGTTATGGCTAAAAAAATACTTATGGTACTTACTTCACATGCGGATCTTGGTAACACAGGTGAAAAAACCGGTTTTTGGGTTGAAGAATTTGCAGCACCTTACTATGCATTTGTCGATGCTGGCGCTGAAGTGACACTTGCATCTCCTGCTGGTGGCCAACCGCCAATTGACCCTACAAGCACACTTGCTGATTTTCAAACCGATGCAACTAAGCGTTACGATGCAGACAGCGCAGCACAAGCGCTAATGGCCAACACACATGTACTAAGTGAAGTAAACTCAAGCGATTACGACGCAGTATTTTACCCAGGCGGCCACGGCCCATTATGGGATTTAGTAGATAACACCGATTCTGTATCACTAATTGAAAGTTTTGTTAAAGAAGAAAAACCAGTTGCTGGCGTTTGTCATGCAAGTGCTGTGTTTTTAAATGTTAAAGATGCAGACGGCAACGCATTAGTAGCAGGTAAAAAAGTAACTGGTTTCACCAACAGTGAAGAAGAAGCTGTACAACTGACCGACGTAGTTCCTTTTTTAGTGGAAGACGAGCTAATCAAAAAAGGTGGCGACTACCAAAAAACTGAAGATTGGGGTGTACTTGCCCTAGAAGATGGTTTGCTGATCACGGGTCAAAACCCTGCAAGTTCAGAGCTTGCTGCTAAAAAACTATTAACTAAATTGGGTTAATAGCATTTAAATACTAAAGGCCAACGCGGCCTTAATTAAGCACAGCATTTGAGCTGTGCTTTTTATTTGCTTTTCATTACCAAATACAATTCCTATACTGGCAACTGTTTAAGGTCAATTAGGGAAATTTATGACAACCAAGCCTACGTCTCTGTCATTACTAACAACGACTCGCTTTGCTATATTTAGCATTGTCGCTGCTTGCTTTGTACTTCAAGTTATTAATAGCCTTCCTGGTATAAACCTTAATGGTTTAGGTATTTACCCGCGCAGCATACAAGGATTAATAGGCATACTTTGCGCTCCCTTTTTACACGGTAGCTGGTGGCACTTTGCCAGTAACATGCTGCCTTTTGCGGTGCTCAGCTGGCTCATTTGTCAATACAGTGTTAAACGGTTCTACTCTGTATTTATTTTCACCGCACTTTTGGGCGGGTTATTAGTCTGGGCATTTGGCCGAAGTAGCCTTCATGTTGGTTTGAGCGGCGTAATATACGGGTTGTGGGGTTTTATTCTATGCTATGGCGTTGTTAGGCGTTCGCTAAAATCAATCGTAATCGCTATCGTTGTTGCCATACTTTATAGCGGTTTTATTTGGGGCGTATTGCCGCAACGCTTTCATATTTCGTTTGAAAGCCACTTATTCGGAGCCCTAAGCGGGTTGTTTTTAGGTTATAAATTAGCAAGAGCAGATAGACAAAAAGGTTTGTAAAAAACGATTTTAAGTGAATCAATTTAACAGTGAGGTTATTTATGAGCGATACAAACGATTACACACCAGCCAAAGTGTGGACGTGGGAAAGTGAAAGTGGCGGTAAATTTGCCAGTATTAATAGACCCATAGCAGGGGCAACTCATGACAAAACCTTGCCTATTGGCGAGCATTCATTTCAACTGTACTCGCTGGCAACGCCTAATGGCCAAAAAGCCGCTATTATGTTTGAAGAACTTTTAGAGCTTGGCCTTAATGATGCGCAATACGATGCTTATCTAATTAATATTGGCGAGGGAGATCAGTTTGGTTCTGACTTTGTTGATATTAATCCAAACTCAAAAATTCCTGCGTTACTCGATCACTCAACAACACCGCCAACTCGTGTATTTGAGTCTGGCTCTATTTTACAATATTTAGGTGAAAAGTTTGACGCACTTATACCCAAAAGCCTTGTAGCAAAAACCGAGTGCCGTAATTGGTTATTTTGGCAAATGGGATCAGCTCCCTATTTAGGTGGCGGTTTTGGCCACTTTTATAGCTATGCGCCAAGTAAAATGCAATACCCCATTGACCGCTTTACTATGGAAACCAAACGCCAACTCGATGTACTTAATCAGCATTTAAGCAGTAACGACTACATGGCGGGTGATGAATATTCTATTGCCGACATTGCTATTTGGCCTTGGTATGGCTCACTTGTTTTAGGCGACTTGTACGATGCTGCTGAGTTTTTAGACGTTGCCTCTTATACGCATGTTGTTAGGTGGGCCAAACAAATCGCTGAGCGTCCAGCGGTTAAAAGAGGTCGTCGTGTTAATCGCACATGGGGGCCCGAGGAAGAACAGTTAGCCGAACGACATAGCGCAGACGACTTTAAATAAAGTGCTATAACGCACCAAAAAAACCAGCTTAAATGCTGGTTTTTTATGTCCGCTATAAATATGGCGCTACTAAAATGATCACCTCACCCTGCCTGAAAGTAGAATATTTAATCATATCAATCTAGTATAAATTTACTTACCTAAAAGCAGTGAAAAGCCGTGTTCAAACTAACAAAAGAGCAAATTTATAAGCGCCTTAACAATGAAGAAGATGCTAAAGCTTGCAAAGAAATTGATGAGTCTGCATGTAAAGAGGTGCCCGGTAACTTCATTACTTTATTACTAAGCCAGCTGTTTAGTAAGTTTGCAGACGCACTACTCAACCCCAAAGTTACGCTTCCCTGGTTAATGCACAGCTTAAACGTACCTGGCAGCTTTATAGCCTGGCTTGTGCCAATAAGGGAGTCTGGCTCTTTACTTCCGCAGTTGGCCATTGCCGATGTGATCCGCAAATTATCTGTTCGTAAATGGGTGTGGGTAATTGGCGCTATTGCGCAATCGATATGTATATTAGCCATGGTAGGCGTTGCTTTTGTATTAGAGGGAAAACAAGCAGGCTTCGCTATTTTAGGTTTGTTAATATTATTTAGTTTAGCGCGGGGCTTTAATTCAGTAGCAGCAAAAGATGTACTGGGTAAAGTAATTCCAAAAAAACAGCGAGGCAATATTAGCGGCTTAGCGGCAAGTATTGCAGGTTTGGCAACCCTAACCTTTGGGCTACTGATGTGGTTTTTTTCACAGCAGAAAGAACAAAACACAGTATTAATTGCCTTGGTATTGGGCGCAATAATGTGGATTGTGGCGGCCTTTTTTTATAGCCGCATAAATGAATACAAAGGGGCAACCGACGGTGGGAAAAACGGGCTACTGCATGCATTTACAAAACTTAAACTCCTTTACCAAGATAAGCAATTTTCCCACTTTGTTGTCACACGTGCTTTTTTATTGTGCTCAGCTTTAAGCGCGCCATTTTATATTATTTTAGCGAGTCGCCAATCGTTTGAGTTTTCGTTACTTGCAACATTTATTGCTGTATCGGGGTTAGCCAGTTTAGTGTCCGCGCCAATTTGGGGGCGATTAAGCGACCTATCAAGCCAACGAGTTTTAGTGCTTAGTGCCATGCTTGTAACTCTTAATGGCTTAACGGTATTTGTTATTGCAACCTGGTTTAACCATTTATTGAGTGCTTGGTGGCTGCTGCCTACGCTTTACTTTTTACTCTCTGTTGCTCACCAAGGTGTACGCCTTGGCCGCAAAACGTACTTAGTCGATATGGCACAAGGAAACAAGCGCACCGACTATGTTGCAGTAAGTAACACGGTTATTGGCGTGCTTTTACTCCTGTTAGGCAGCATTGGATTGCTTGAGAGCTTTTTATCTACCGCTGAACTTATTTTGCTCTACAGCCTGCTTGGGTTTTGTGGCGCCATTAGTGCATTATTTTTACCTAAAATAGAGTAACCCTAACCATACCAACTTGCACTAATACCTAAAACAACTTAGTTGATTAAACTGCACTCTGGACAATAAACCTATCTTTAGCAAATATGTTCAGCGCTTAGGTTAATTAAGCTAACTAGCATAAACATTTTATTACAATTACTTACACCCTTACGTTAGTTTTTGCCGTAGGCTGAAAACAGTCAAATATTCGCCTACTTAAAACTATACAAAGGGATTTACCATGTTAAAACCGTTTAGTGCATTACTTATATTGCTTGCGCCTAGTACTTTATTAGCGCAAACCATGTCGATTAAAACCACTGAAGGGTTAGTAACAACCGACTCGACAACATTATTTGCTTTTAACAAAGAGCTTAAGCAGCTAGAGCGCATTGATTTACTATCAGCACAAAACTCTCAGCTCGTTCTGCCTGACAATGCAATTGGTTTTGACGTGGCAACACTTGCGAATACAAATGATAAGCAAGCGCTTGTGGTAGCAAGTGACGGCATTTACAAAGCGGATAAAGAAAAACCTTCACTTTTATTTGCATATACATCAGTAATAAACCAGTTAGAAGTAACAGAGTTTGAAAAAATAAACTTTATCATTGATGCCAACAAAGATGGCCTGAGTGATATTTTGCTCCCAGACTTAAACCAAACAACCCTTTATATTCAAACTAACAACGGCCAATTTACCCCTCATACTTTTGAAAAAAAGACGCAGTTTACTGGTGACTTTTCAAAAGATGGTCTCACCCTTGAGGTTGATATTAATAACCAACCTACAATTACGGATTTTAATCACGACGGCCTAAATGACTTAGTGTTTTTAAATAAAAAAGGCGCCGATGTGCTTTACGCAAATACTAATGGTTACAACAAAGCCATGGCTGACGTTAATTTTAATATTGAGTTGGGCGAGCTTAGTAACGGTGAAAAACGCAAAATAAAGCAGCTTCTTGATATAAACAACGATGGCTATTTAGACTTTATTACCAAGCAATATAAACCAGTGGAAGGTATGGATTCGCTCGATATTGACATAGCGCATAACCTTTACTTAGGTAATAAAACAGGGTTCAGTCAAACACCTATTAAATTGTTAAATACCAGCGGCCCTAGTCAGCTTGTATTTGAAACAGACTTTAATAACGATGGCTTAATAGACCTGCAAACAATGGACTTAGACATTGGCCTTGGCACTATTGCCTCTATGGCTATGGGCGGTGGTAAAACTGACGTAGATGTAGAAATGAATATTTATAAGCAACAAACCGATGGCTCATTTGCTAGTAAATCAAGTATAGAAATTGACCTTGAGATGGAAATAAATATGAGCAATGGCGATGCAACCCCACCCTTATACATAGGCGATATAAACGGGGATGACAAAACTGATGCGGTATATAAATACAGCAAAAAAACGCTCTATGTTTACTACGGCGAAGAGAACAATTTGCTGAACAAAAAGCGTAAAAAAATAAAATTAACCCTACCTAAAAAAAGTAAAGATATTTTGTTAGTTGACATTAACCAAGACGGTAAAAAAGACTTTGTATTTAAATTTACCGAAGAAGATGGCACCAGTAAAATTAAAACCCGCTTAAACTAACCACCTACACAAAAAGCCCAGTATTACTGGGCTTTTTGTGTCAGCTTTTACACATATTTACGCTTTAATACTGAGTAACGAATCAGATTCAGACAAGCCAAACTTTTCTTGAACAGCCGATAGTATAGCGTCTTTATCTTCATCGTTTATTTGGCTTGAATACTGCTCGAGTAATTCATCAAGGTAACTTACTACATCTTCTGTATTCACTTGCTCTAGTGAATTTTGTGGCGGTGGAGGCGGTCTTTGCCCTTCAGGTCGGCCAGCATCACCAATACTTTTAGCATCAAATTCAAGCTCGCTCATTAATTCTGCTAGCTCTTTAGTGGGTGAAATACCCTGCTCTTCAAACGCAGCTTGAATGCTCTTTGCATCTTCAGAGGTTAAGTTTTCGGGATCAAATTGCGCTAGCGTTTCTTTTACAAAATCACTTTGTTCTGATGTTAGCGATACAGCTTGGCTTTTTTGCTGCGGCATAAAATTAGTAGCGTTATTGTTTATTGAATTGATCATGTAAGTTTCCTTTCAACGTTCACGACGAGGTGGTTTATGTTCACTTAATTCTTGCTCGCTGATTTCCCCATTACCGTCAGCATCAATTTCATCAAAAATAGTCTGAGCGTCACCGTGAGGTGGCTTTTTAGTATTAAATTCATCAAAACTAATTGCACCATTGCCATCGGTGTCGAGAGTTGAAAAGTCTGGCTTAGGCGGTTTGTTATTACTTCCTTTTGCAGCAATATTGGCCGAAAAAACAATGCTAAGTAATACAATCATTGCCGTTGATGTTAAATGCTTCATAGTAATAACCTTATATTTAGGGCGTGTTGATACCGTAAACTTACACCTTAAAAACGCAAAAAATGTGCAAATAATAAGGAAGTATTAAATAATTTAAAAAATTGATGTGTTCTAGGGCGTTCTGGTTGCTCAATTTACAATCAGCAGATAAGCTAACGCAAGCATGTGTAAATGCGCGTAATACTGCCCTTAATTCTCAAAGCTGATATACTGCTTGAGCATATAAAACAACTAATTACAGAGCACTTTCTTAAATAATGATTAATAACCAACTCCACTTAGCAGGCAAGCTGTGAAAACACCAAAACGCTTACAACCCCTTATCGATGACGGTTTAATTGACGAAGTACTTAGCCGACTAATGAGCGGTAAAGAAGCCGATGTATTTGTAGTTCGCTGTGGTGAACACATTCGGTGTGCAAAGGTTTATAAAGATGCTGTTAAACGCAGTTTTAAAAAAGCCGCACAATACCAAGAAGGCCGAAAAGTTCGCGGTGGTCGCCAAGCTCGCGCAATGGGAAAACGCTCAAGTTACGGGCGCCAGTTAGAAGAAGAAATTTGGCAAAATGCTGAGGTTGATGCTCTTTCTCGTTTAGCTAGAGCCGGTGTGCGTGTACCCGATACATATTTTTGTGTTGATGGTGTTTTACTTATGGAGCTTGTGTCTGACAGCGAAGGCGATGTTGCGCCGCAGCTAGGCCATGTAAGTATGAGTAAAGAGGAAGCTATAAAACAACATACACTGATGATGCATTACATTATGCTTATGCTGTGCGCGGG
Source organism: Pseudoalteromonas sp. SIMBA_162 (assembly GCF_046535955.1). Lineage (NCBI taxonomy): Bacteria > Pseudomonadati > Pseudomonadota > Gammaproteobacteria > Alteromonadales > Pseudoalteromonadaceae > Pseudoalteromonas > Pseudoalteromonas sp. SIMBA_162. The sequence goes on from NZ_JAWJBQ010000003.1 coordinate 69,435, forward strand.
TATTATTCATGGAGACTTATCAGAGTTTAACGTGCTTGTTGACGATAAAGGCCCTGTGATTATTGATTTACCGCAAGCTGTAAATGCGTCTGCTAACAATAGCGCTGAAGCCATGTTTGCTCGTGACGTAAACAACATGCGTCGTTACTATAGTGAGTTTGCACCTGAGTTGTTAAATACCCAATACGCTAAAGAAATGTGGGCGCTATTTGAAGAGGCAAAACTTACACCTAATTCTATACTCACCGGTGAATTTGAAGATGACAGCGAAGAAGCAGACGTTGATTCAGTACTAGACGAGATACAAGCTGCAGCCGATGAAGAGCAAGAGCGACTAGCGCGCATTAACTTTTCAGACGAAGAATAAAACGCCAACGTTTTTGTTAATCGCTTTGTTCCCTTATTGCGGGTGTACAAAGCGATAACCTACCCCATAAACAGATTGAATCACACTCTCTGTTTTAGTTAATTCATCCAGCTTTTTACGCAATTTTTTTATGTGGCTGTCAATCGTTCTATGACTCACAATACGCTGATCGGTGTACATGGTATCCATTAAGCTATCTCGTGAATAAATTCTACTCGGGTTATTAAACAAAGGTTTAAACAACTGAAACTCAAAGTTAGTTAGCTCAATGTCGTTATCTTGGTATTTTACTTTATAGGTGGTTTCATCTAATTGCATTACCGATGTTTGTACTGCTGAAACGTTGAGACGCCTTAAAATAGCTTTTACCCGCGCAACCAACTCTGCGTAACTAAACGGTTTACAAATATAATCATCTGCGCCTAACTCAAGCCCTAGCAAGCGATCTATTTCTTCCACTTTGGCCGATACCATAATAATAGGCACATTAGAAAAACGCCTAATCGCTTTACATAATTCGATTCCGCTTTGACCTGGTAACATTACGTCTAGCAAAATAAGGCTTGGCCTATTAATTTCAAGCCATGGAAGTACGTCATTCCCATGGTGTATTTGATGAGTATTAAAATGATGATTCATTAAAAAATCACTCATTAGATTAGATAATTTTTCTTCATCTTCAACTATCAAAATGTGTTCACTCATTGGCACCTCTATTCGTAACGTAAATTCAAACCACTTAATAAAGTAGGCAATTTAAAGATTAGGTTTAAACATTGTTAAATGGTTGGCAGGCGTATAATAATAGCTAAACCACCTAGGTCCGCTTTTTCTGCGACTATCTCACCATTATGACCTTCAACTATATGTTTACAGATTGATAAACCAAGGCCTGAACCACCTTCTTGGCGGTTACGCGCACCATCAACTCGATACAGGTATTCAAACAAATGCGCTAAATGTGAAGACTCTACCCCAACCCCATTATCCTCAATACTCAGCTCAATAAATGACTGCCCTTTTTTACTTATGTTTTTAGCAGTTATTGAAATAGTCGTGCACTGAGCATAATGAACTGCATTCATTAAAATATTATCAAACAACTGCAGTAGCCGTGTTTTATCAGCCTCAACATTGGCGTATTGAGCACTATTTAATAGATAAAGTTTGATTGTATGCTGCTCAAATATAACCTGATATTTTTGCTCGATTGTATTTAACAGTATTGTTAAATCGGTTGGCTGCATGGTGTAATGCATCCCCCCTAATTCGGCACTATTTAGCATATGTAAATCATCTATTAGGCGCTTTAAATGCATCGCCTCATCATTAGCTGAACTAATATTTTTGGTATTAGGCTCACGTACCCCAAGTAACATTGCTTCAAGTTCACCCAGCAAAATACTCATTGGTGTTCTTAATTCGTGAGAAATATTAGCTAACCACCGTTTACGTACTTGCTCATCTTTAGCTAGTGTAAAGGCCAGTGTATTAAAATCTTCACTTAATTGGCCTAATTCGTCTTTTCTATCAAGAGTCAGCTTAGTAGTGAAGTGACCTTGCGTAAGCTGATGCATCCCGGTTGCTATTTTTTTTACCGGGCTTACTAAATGCCGTGATAGTAAAAAAGTTAACAGCAACGTAAATAACGCAGCAGCTATAGCAATAAACCATAAGTAGTCTGTTTGCTGTTCTAAAAAATCAAGCTCGTAGCCATCAACTAAATTATCTCTTTTTGAAACAGCTAAATAACCAATGACTATATTGTTAACAGTAATTGGCGTATTGATATAGGTGAGTTCATCGAGATAACGCCCTCTTATCGGTTGCTTATTTTTATCAAGTAACGCGTAATGAGCAATATCGTTTGGTCTGGGAGGGCCTTTCATATCAAAACGACCGCGTTCAGGTGGTGGTGGCCTCATTGACCGGCCTCTAGGACTTGGGCGCTCTGCAAATTCAGAAAATTGGCTGCTTTGTAACTCGGCTTCAACAAGGCGTCTAAAACTTTTATTGTCACGGATGACTTCGTCCCACGAGGCACTGCTTTCATATTGCTTTGCGAGCTTTGTAACAAGCGGCTCAAGTGCTTTTATTTCTTTTGCATTCACATAATCAATAACACCTTGGCCTATGCTCCATTGTATGAGCACCACCAGCCCCGCAATAATGCTAAAGGTAAAGCTAAACAAAATTAAAAAAAGTTTATTGTGAATTTTCATTGGGAAGCGTTCACCTAAAAATTAAACCGCCATTTATAACTTGGCCATATTTAAATAAGTTTAACAACTAAACGTGCAAACAATGTGCACCTACTTAAAAAATTGTACAAAAAAGGCGACCTAAGTCGCCTTTGTATTGTTTAGTTTTTTAAATGTTTATCAAAAAAATCTAAAAAAGCCTGCAGCGTTTTAACGCGATGTGCTTGATGCGATAAATAATGATCGCCATCTTCTAACTCAATATAAGTAACGTCTTTATTTTCATCGTCTAATTCATCTTCCATTTCCCGACTATGGTAAACAGGCACTACACTGTCATCACTGCCATGAACCAATAATATAGGTCGGTTAATCTGCTTTGCATACGTTACAGGAGAGTTAGCTTCTAGCATATCGTCGTCTGTACCAAACTGTTTTCTGACTATTTCTTTATTGGTAAAGTAACGCGCTTTAAAAACAAGGTGTTCTAAATCACTTACGCCTGCAAAACTGGCAGCACATTTAAATGTTTCAGGGTGCTTAACAACCGCCATTAACGCTGCATAACCACCATAACTTGCGCCACCAATACAAATTTTTTCAGGTTGTGCAATACCTTGTTCAATAAGCCAATTGGCGCCATCTTGTAAATCGTCTTGCATGGCTAAACCAAAACCCTGAATAGATTGCATTAAAAACTCATAACCATATCCGCTTGAGCCTCTAAAGTTTGGCTGTAATACAGCGTAACCATGATAAGCCAATAATGCAGTCCAATAATCAAAGTTAGCGTAATCTCGCGCCATTGGACCACCATGCGGAAATATTATAGTGGGTAATTTGTCGCCCTTTTTATACCCTACAGGCAACGTTAAATAACCTTCAATGGTTAATCCATCTCTCGCTTTGTAACTAATGCGTTCTTTACCGCCGTATACTGTTTCATCAATTTGCGGATAAGCATGAGCAAGTAAAGACAATTCATTTTTAGTTCTATCGCCAAGAAGGTACATGCCAGAGGTGCTGTCTGAGGTAAAGTAAACAATATACTTTTGTTGGTCTTCGGTGGTGCTTACAATGTCAAGATCGTACTCATCTTTAGCGAGCGATGCACGTAGCGAACGGTACAATTTATCTAAATCTGCATCCCAGTAGTTTACCCCGTCCTCTAAATGAGAATCAGTAAAGCCTGCAACCTCACCTGTTTTGCTAGAATAAAAAATAGAACCATCAAAGTCGTATTTATCATTACTGTAAATTAACTCGCGCTCTTTAGTAGTTAGGTTAAGTCTAAACAATGCATCTCGCCTGTTGTGCAAAGCCGAGATATATAAAAGGTTAGGGTTTTTATCAAACCCTAATATAGAAATACTTTGCTCACTAAATACTTCGTAATCAAATAACGTGTCCCAGTCTCCGGTCTCAGCGTTAAGTAATTCATAAGTAAATTGAGTATCGTCCATTATTTTAGCGATTCGCACATTGCCTTGTCTGTCGGAAAACCACGCTGTAACATTATTACGAGGCCTTTGTATTTGCGTTCTGCGCAATGTGGTTAGGTCTAACTCGTATACCGCAGGAGTATTAGCTATTTTAAAGTCACCCTGCACTAAAATTTTATTTTTTTGCTTAGGTAAAAAACTAACAATTTTATCGGCAAACTGTGGCTGTCTCTCGCCACGAGCGGCATTTCCCCTCATAGCCAACTTAATGCCTTTATCGTTAGTTAAGTTATAAGCATACATAAGTGTTGAAGTATATTTAGCACCACCAAATTGGTACTTTATATGGCGTGCACCAAGCAACAGAACATCATCATTCGCCCAACTATACCAGTCAAAAAATACAGTTTGGTTGTCAGACTGTAAAATAGGAGTAATAACACCTGTTTTAAAGTTTTTTACCATTAAAATTAAAGTGCCTTTGTTGTTTCTTACAAAGGCAAGGTTTTCACCATTAGGCGAAAGCTTTACTTGGCTAAAGTCTTTTAAGCCCGCAAAGGCTTCTATCGGCAATTTTTTATCTTGTTCGGCGAGAGTATTAAAGCTAATAAGAGTGATCAATGCAGCAGCAATAAGTTTACGCATCAAAAGTCCTTTTATTTTTATGTTTTTAAATCAGGTCCGTATTCTATAACTGAGGGCGCTTAAGAACAAATTTATCTTTTGTCGTACTAAAGTAATCGCCACCCATTTTCCCTACAGCCTCTAATCGAGCAGGATCAATATAACCGTTTACTAATATTTCATCATCAACACATATACCAACAATATCCAATAACATCATTTTTCCGCCACCGGCTTTTTCTGAAACCGTAATTACATCACGCAAGGTACATTCATAGCGTACTTTAGAAGCCTCTACACTTGGCGGGCTCACTAATGTACTTGGCGCCTGTTGTATATTTACTTCATCAAACTCGCTCACGTTATTGGGGTAATTGGCACAGCTTTGGTTCATTTGTTTAACTAAGTTATGGCTAACAATATTGACCACACACTCTTTAGTAGCCAGTAAATTAGTTAACGTGTCTTTGTTAGCGTGAACACGCGGATTTACCTGAGTAACACTTAATACAGGGGGATTACAGCTTGCTACGGTAAAAAATGAGTAAGGGGCAATGTTCGCAATCCCTTTTTCGCTTAACGTGCTGATCCATGCAATGGGGCGCGGGCTTATACCGCCCACTAAATATGAATATACATTGTGATCAGCATTACTAGTTAAATCTAAAAACATATTTTTCCTTATTCTTATTAAAACTAAATCGCAATTTAAAACCTTTACGTACTAACAACTTTAACTTTTTATTTTATTGCGTTTTTTGTAGCAAACAGTACCTGTTAATGAAAATACAAACGCAATAAAAAACCAAATAACGTGAACATTAATATACTAATTTAAGCTAAGAGTCGTAAATTAAATGCGTGAAAAAATAAATATAGTGTGGTTTAAACGCGATTTACGCCTAAGCGATCATCAGCCATTAAAAAGTGCGTTTGATACTGGCCTACCTACCTTACTAATTTACAACTTTGAACCACTTCTGCTTGAGGATGCACATTATAATGAACGACACTGGCGCTTTGTGTACCAGTCTATTGTTGATTTAAACTCTCAATTAGCGCGCTTTAATGCAAAGGTGTATATATTCAATGAGAACATGCAAACTCTGCTTCAAAGGCTTAATAAGCAGTTTGAAATATCATATATTTTTAGCCACCAAGAAATAGGGCTAAATAATACCTTTGAACGCGATTTAGCAATTAAAGCTTGGTGCCACCATAACCATATTAACTGGCAAGAATCGCCAACAGGCGCTGTTATTCGTGGTAAAAAAAACCGTGACAATTGGAACGAACGCTGGCAAAAAACAATGCAGGCTCCGCTTGCTATACCCAATTGGAAGAATGTTAATACCGTCAAACTTAAAAATTATAACAATCCAGAATTACCTGAAACTTACACTCAAGATGATGACAATTTTCAGCAGGGCGGCCCGCTTCATGCAAGAGAAGTTATGCAAAGTTTTTTTACCCAGCGCGGTAAAGGCTATCAAAAAGGAATATCTAGCCCTAGCTTAAGCCGCACCCATTGCTCTAGACTATCGCCATATTTAGCATGGGGAAATATAAGCCTTAGGCAAGTTTATCAAACTGCGATTGACGTTTATCATTCAAACCATCCCGATAAAAAAGGTTGGAAGCGCCCGCTTGCTGCTTTTGTATCTCGTTTGCATTGGCATTGCCACTTTATGCAAAAATTTGAAAGCGAATGCACTATGGAGTTTAAAGCATTAAACCCGGGCTATCATTCATTTCCGTATCGTACCGATAAACATGTAAAGCGTGACATTGAGCGCTGGGCGCAGGGGCAAACAGGCGTGCCTATAATAGATGCATGCATGCGCTGCTTAAAGGCCACCGGTTATATTAACTTTAGAATGCGCGCTATGTTGGTGAGCTTTGTAACACACCATTTAAATATAAGCTGGCAGCAAGCAAGCTTTCCATTAGCTAATTATTTTTTAGACTTTGAACCAGGTATTCATTATCCGCAAATTCAAATGCAGGCATCGGTTACGGGTATTAATACCATTCGCCATTACAACCCGATAAAGCAATCTGAAGATCAGGACCCAACAGGCGCCTTTATAAAAAAGTGGTGCCCTGAACTTGAAAAGCTCCCTATTGAATATTTACACGAGCCGTGGGAGCAAACACCAATGGAAGCGCTTTTTAACGATTTTAAACTGGGTGAAGATTACCCCGAGCCTATGCTTGATTTAACACTCGCCTCAAAAGACGCCCGCGAGCGATTATGGCAATACCGAGATCGTCCTGAAGTTAAACGTGCCATAGGGAAAATACTTAGAAAGCATGTTGCAATCACACCAAACACAAGCAAAGTAAAAAATAAAAACACCGCTAAAAATAACACTCAGGTTAAGTAACTATGGCGCATAAAAAACTAAACCTACCGCAAAAAATTTGCCCTATCTGTAATAAACCGTTTGCGTGGCGTAAAAAATGGCAACGAGATTGGGACAATGTCATTTATTGCTCAGAGCGGTGTAAACGAAATAAAAAGTGATTGCAATTTACTGGCGTCTATTTTGCAACATCATCTGAAATTAATGTTTTTTCGGTTTTATTTAAGCTTTTTGTAAATAACGCTTACCTAATCTGAAAAACTTACATTTAAACAAGGAGAAGATGATGACGATTAAAAAAACGGCAAACTCAACCTGGTCTGGCGATATTAAAACAGGCAAAGGCAGTATTTCAACGCAAAGTGGTGCACTTGATAAACAGCCGTACGGCTTTAATACCCGTTTTGAAGATGAGCCAGGCTCAAACCCTGAGGAGCTAGTAGGTGCCGCACACAGTGCCTGTTTTAGCATGGCGCTGTCGCTTGCATTAGGTGATGCTGGTTTTACAGCCGATAAAATTGATACCAAAGCAACGGTAAGCCTTGATGAAGTAGGCGATGGCTTTGCAGTGACGCATATAGCACTTGAAGTAAAAGCACGTATTAGTGACATAGCTAATGAGCAGTTTCAGGCCTTATGTGAGCAAACTAAAAAAGGCTGCCCTATCTCAAAGCTGCTTAATACCGAAATTTCACTTAAAGCAACACTCGATAGCGCCTCATAACCGACTCATAGTTATTTTCAATAATATGCAACTTAAGCCAAGTGAGTTTTTTACTTGGCTTTGCATTCATTAGCCAACCCTTTTTGAGTTGTTTAAATCTAATAAATCGTTAAGTAGTGCAATCCCCATACCCAACGCCGGCCATATTACCCATAAATAATTTGGCGAGGAAATTAAATTAATGACTGTTAACAATGCTAATACAGCTAAATAACGCTTTAGATTTTCAAAAAATGTTGATGTATTCATATTTACTCTCCTCTTTGTGTATAGGGTTATTTTTAAGCATAAACAAAACAAATACAGCTGTTAAAAGTCACTCAATATTATGACAAGTGTCATTAATTAGGGCTTACTTATTAGTTACTTCTTACTACTTAAAATATAAAAACTCATACTTTAACTTGTTTGTGTTAAGATCGAACTTAAACTAACCTTAAATGCTTATATTAAAAAGGCCGAACTAAATGAATGAAAAATCAACAAATTGCACAAAAGTTACCTGCAGTAACTGTGAAGATGCAAACACACTTGGGTTTGATTTTTCAATGGCGTTTCAACCGATCATAAATTGCCAAAGCAACAATATTTTTGGCTACGAGGCATTAGTGAGAGGACTAAACGGCGAATCTGCTTATTCTATTATTTCTAAGGTAAACGAAAGTAACCGCTATGCGTTTGACCAGCTTTGCCGTATTAAAGCAATTGAACTTGCAGCCAAACTAGGCATTACCTCAATGCTAAGCATTAACTTTTTACCCAACGCTATTTATAAGCCTGAGCGCTGCATACGTACTACATTAGAGGCGGCTAAAAAGTATAATTTTCCTATTAAAAACATCATGTTTGAATTTACCGAGGTAGAAAAAGTAGAAGATACTGCACATATAAAGCGTGTAGTTGATTATTACCAATCATTAGGCTTTAAAACCGCCACAGACGACTTTGGTGCAGGTTACTCTGGCTTAAATCTACTTGCTGACTTTCAAACAGATATCATTAAGCTAGATATGGCACTTATACGAGATATAAACAGCGATAAAAAACGCCAATTAATAGTAACCCACTGCTTAAATATGTTTAAAGATTTAAATATTACAGCACTGGCTGAAGGTATAGAAACAGTAGAAGAATACGTGTGGCTTAAACACGCGGGGGTTGAGCTCATGCAGGGGTATTTATTTGCAAAGCCTGGCTTTGAGTGCTTACCCAATGTGAACCTTGATTTGTAAAGTAGAGAATAATCGCACACCTTAAATTTATACAAAGCTTGATTAATGCCGCTCATTGTAAAGCGGCATTAATCTATTAAGTCTAACCTACTGCTTACCTGACCATGCCTGCACTAATTGGGTTAATTGCTGTTTTATATCATTACTAGCAATTGCCTGACTTAGGGTTTCAGTTAACACTTTAATTTCGTCCTGATTACTATTTTGTGCAATAACCTCACCTAACTGCTGCCCAAACATCGTAATTGTTTGATTAACATTGTTAGCATTGAGTGTTTTATTGAGATCGCTTAACTGAGAATGTGCGCTACTTTTCTCAATGACACTAACTAGCTCTGCAACACTGCTTTTATCTGGCGCTTGGTGTAATAAGCTTTGAAGTGTTTCATTAAGTACATTAAAGCCCTGAGAGCTATCTAAATTGGCCAAACCTTCGCCAACCGTGCCAATTGATGCATTGTAATCATAACTTAAGTTACTTTTACTAAGCTTACTTGCAATGCCCTCTAACGCCTCATGCAAATATCCCATTTGCTCAACCGCCATCATTACCGGGCTACCTGCACCATCAAGTTTATTTAACCTAACAAAGTCACCTTTAATTTGCTCATAGCGCGCTTGTTCTTGCGCTGTAGCAGTACCACGCAGTTCACCTAACTTAAGTAGATTCTCTTCAGAGCCTTTACTGAGTGTTTGAGCCTCACCTCGGTAATGATCGTAAATTAAATTCTCGAGCTCTTCGTCATTCATAGCTGCTACAACTTTTTCAGCCATTTTATTCATATTACGGTAGCTACCTTGTAGCTTGAACGGCGGCTCTGTACGGTAGTTGTTGTCTTGCGCAGCTGAAGCAATATATTGCGCATTTACTTTTAATACGGTGTCTCTAATAGTGATCAGTTTATTAATTACCGCTTTAATTTCGTTGGCCTCAGCTTGTGAGTAACCATACTCAAGCTCGTTAAGTGGTATATCTTCACCTTGGCAAATACGCACAAATTTGTATAAATCGTCCATATTTCTGTTTGCCAGCGGTGCAAGCACGGAGTTAGATGTAAGGGCATTTTCTATAAAGCTCATTGCAAACTCTTGCTCGCACCCTGCTAACTTATCACCTAAGTTATAAATATCGGCCCTGTTAGCAAGCATATCCGGTATTTTAAAGCTCTCACCCGATTCGGTATAGGGGTTACCCGCCATAACCACAGCAAACTTTTTACCACGTAAATCATACGTTTTACTTTTGCCATTCCACACGCCATCAATTCGACGCGAGCCATCACATAGCGAAATAAACTTTTGTAAAAATTCAGGGTTTGTATGCTGAATATCATCTAAATAAAGCATTACGTTATTGCCCATTTCAAAGCTTTGATTGATTTTAGCAATCTCTTTTTCGGCAGTTGCGTTAATGGCTTGAGATGGGTCAAGTGATACTTGGTCGTGCCCTATTGACGGGCAATTTACTTTTACAAATGTTAAGCCTAGGCGGTTAGCCACGTATTCAACTAACGTAGTTTTACCATAACCAGGCGGCGATATAAGTAATAGCATCCCCATTAAATCGGTGCGTTTGTTTTTACCCGCTGAGCCAATTTGTTTTGCTAAGTTATCGCCAATAATTGGAAAGTACACTTTATTAATAAGCTGGTTTCGCACAAATGAACTCAAAGGCCGCGCTTTAAACTCATCTAATTGTAAGCGCTCTTTTTGCTCAGCTAAAATTTCACTGCGTAGAGAATGGTATTGCTCAAAGGCAGGGACTTGTTCAGTAATATACTCTCGCGTGCGTGCATAAAACGACGCATAATCAACTTGAAGTGTTTGCTCACTTATTTGCTTATGCTGCCCCATTAATCCACTAACAGTGTAATCGGCATTTACATCTAAAACGCTGTATTTGAAAGAAGTAGAGGCTGTTAAATGAAGGTAATTCGCAGCTTCAGCTTGAACTTCAGCGCTAATATTACTGTGTTGTAAACAATAGGCATTTAGCCAACTTAAATAAAGTAGACCGCGCTCATCTGTGCTATTAAGTGTGGTATTAGCTTGGGTTAGCTCTTTGCTAAACCCCTTACTATTTGCATCACTATTAAACTGCTCGGCAAGGTTTTTAGCTTGCTGAGATACTATAAACAGAGGCTCATCTGCACTTTTTTGCTGCGCCAATTGCTTAATTAAATATGCTGCGCTGAGCTCACTTGATAAATTACTAAAGTGCACAAGCATACGAGGTATCGTATTTAAAAACTCGCTGATATATTCACTCAGTTGAGATGTTAAAGCGCTAATAAAGTTAATTGCACCAAAGTGCGTTTCCATCAACAATGCATTTTTTGCTTGGTGATAAAAAGTAGCCAACTGTTCTGCTGACAATTGTGCGCTGTAAAGCTGCGCTACTACCCTACAACTCACTGGGTAAATGAGTAAATCAAGGGTGCTTTTTTGATTAAGTAACGACTCTATTATTGCGCTTGCGTCATGATCGTGAATGCCCTTTTCGTAACCTTCTTGGTAACGGGGCTCTGCAAATTTTTGCACTACATTTAAAAGCGTACCGTTGTCTTTAGCTTGCTGTAATTGTGTAAATGTAAGTGCATGCTCACTATTTTCGCAGACTAATAAAATTTGCGCAGCTAAATATTCACCACGATAAATAGTGCTGTTTTCAGACACGAGCGCTTGCTGCCACAAGTGACGGCTTTGCGCTAATGTTTCAACACTTTTTGCGTCGGTAATCGGCTCAAAGTAATCGGTCCCTGTTAAATGCAGCATTAGCTGCTCATCGCGAGGCAGTAACGTTAAATCAAGTAATTGCTTATTAACACTAAATGCGTGTTTACCTATACTTACCGTATTACCGCCATCGGTAAATATATCTTGTTTATCACGTAATGAGCGAATGCCCTGATCTTTACTTGCTTTTAGTTTTGACTGAATATCATCGGCACGTATTTCGTCGCCAATATCTTTTAACTCTTGCGTAAGTGCTCGTAACTTGCTGATCATCGGATCAGCTGCAAAGTAGGTGTTTAACGCATCTAACTCAGTGAAGCTTTGCGAACGTCGATTAACGCCCTGTAAAATACGCTCTGCGGCATTTGCTAAATTAAGCGCACGTCGCTGACGCGCATCAATTAAGCTTTGCTTATGTGCTTCAAAGCTTTCGTAAACGTCGTCTCGCTTGGCTATTATTTCGCTGAGGTATTCATCAAAATCGCTAAATTGCGACTCGAGCTCTTCTAGCTGTATTAGCAAACGCGATAATTGATCGTCACACGCCTCAGGGGTTTTTGCATTATTTAATGCATTAGTAATACTTTGTGAAAATAGTTTAAAACGAGCGGCAAACTCAGCTTTAGCCTCAACACTGCCTAAGCTTTTTTGACGTATTTCTATGCCTGCTTTTGCCCTATTAACTAACGCATATACACCGCTAATATCTTCTAAAATTTGGGTGCGAATACGGCTATCGTCTATGTCTAAATCAAGCATTGTGTGGTTAAGTAAATCAAGTTCCACACTTTGTTTATCAAGCTCAGCAACATAGGTTTTGAGTTCGGTTACGCTTTCACTCTTAGCACTTAACTCTTCGAGCTCTTTTAACTTTTTATGATACGGTTCGAGTGCTGTTGATTGCTGCAAAAAAGCTGCAGTAGCCTGGCTTACACCGCTCAAATGCTCATCTACATCAGCTTGTAACTGGTTAAGCGCATCTGTGTCTATGTACTTAATATCTTCAAGGCTGATTATTTGCCCTTTTAGTACTTTTAACGCGTCTATTGCCGTAACAAATTCAGACACCGCTTTAAAGCTATCGGGGCGGACCTCTCGTGTTACTTCTGTGTACTGTTTAGTTATATCTGCAAGTGCTTGCTTAGCTTTGTTCTGTATTTCAGTTACTTTTTCAAACTCATCAAGTACTTGTTCAGCTGTCTCAAAAATACTGTGCAAGCTTTGCGCTATGTCAGCAAACTCATTTTCATTAAGCCAATGATAGCGATCAAATATATTTCGACTCAGCGATATCATATCTTCGTAGTGAAACAAACTTGGGCTTTGCTCGTTAATCGCTTTGCATACACTATATAAATCTGAAATACCGCGTACTAAATCGGGGTTACCAATTTTTCCAAAAAAACTCGTTAAAGCAGGTGCATTGGCGGCAAACTCAGCTGATACAAATGGGCTTTGCCATATTTGGATTGGGTGTACGCGTTCAGCTTGTTCGTTATCGGCTTTGAAGGTTAACGCTATGCCATCGTTGTAAATACCATAACCGTGACAGTAAATTGGGTTTTGTAAGTTTTTATCAATAATATTGTAAGCAAATAAAGCATAGCGTCCTTCGCTTGGCTCATAAAATACATACAATACATCTTCGCCATTGGGCGATTTAACTTGGCGATGAAATTCTAAATCATCAATTTGTTCTTCAAATGAGCGAGCCTGTCCCGACTGCAAATAGTAACCACCGGGGAAAATAATACCGTGGTCTTCGGGCAGCGTAACACATGCGCTACCAATGGCATCTTGACGCGTAACCTGCAAAGTGCGGCTGTTAAAAATAAAATAGCGCCACTGCTTTTCTCGGTATGGCAAAATTTTAAGTAAAATCAAGTCACCCACTTGCGCATATTCAACCTCGCTATCAGCAAGCGATTGGTTTTTATCTTCAACGGGTTCTTGATGAATACCTTCACCGGTTTCGGTGCTGTTTTCTATTTTTATGGTGAGCGTGCCACCAATGGTTTCAACAAATACGGTATCAGCAATATTTATATGACCGTGACGCCCTTCAACATGATCACTGCGGTCTGTTTCTTGCCATTCAAAATCATAATCGTGTGCGTGCTTTATATCGCGTTCACCGCGATTATCAATATAATGAATAGTGTTATCTGAGTGTATCTCCCATCTAAACACTCGTACGTCAGAGAGCTTTTCACCAATCTGAAACAACGCAAATAACTTGCCGTTTTGCTGATATAGGTGCTGCAACTTGGTTTGCTTGTAGTAAGTATAAAGCTCTTCAAAATCGCGAATAAAACGGGTATCGGTTAAAAATAAGGTTTTTTCTGGGTAGGGTTCAATCTCAAAGTGGTCCTCTTGCTGAACCAATTTGTGCACACTAAATACATCATCAATTGAGGTTTCTTTTTTCAGACCCAAAAACACGTTGTAAGCAAAAATAACCTTGTCGCCTACAATCACAATATCGCGAGGCGTACAGTTTTGCTCGGTTCGCGCACGCACGCGCCCTTTAACTTGAAGCTCTGTACTACCAAACTCGCTAATACGCTGCGAATTAACGTTATCTGTTTGCGTTTTGAGTGTTGCGCCAAAATTATTTAAGCGACGCTTAATTAAATCGTACGATCCCTGCTCTAAAGCATGTTGTGTTGAGTCCGTCATTAAACCTTTCCTGCAGTATTACTTTTGTATGTGTGATCAAAAAAGCCGTAAATAAATTACGGCTATAGATTGAGAGGGAGTTAGTCTTGCGGATCGAGTTTTATTTTCTCGTCAAGGCCGCTGCCCATATTGCCCCCTAGCATACTTAGTAATTGGCTTTTTTCAGCAGCTGTGGTGTTACTCAATTGCTTTAATAATTTACTCATATTAAGGTTTTTCATGGTTTCAGCTGAGCCGTTAGCGCCCGCTAATACTCCTTTCAAATCCTCAATTAAATTGCGATCGCCATTTAAGTGATCTTTAAATACAGTTTGTACTGTTTTGCTTTCATCTACTAAACCATCTATTGATTTACCTAAGCTAATAGCACTCATAAACTGGTTAAAGAACTGGCCATCGCCGCCCATAATATTAATATCGGCATCGCCTAGTGCTTTGCTCATCACTTGAGCTTGATGCTCTGCTATATCTTTGCCTGCCTCAATTTTAGCCAGCACTAGCTCTTTTTGCTGGTTTAGTTGCATTGTAAAGCTTTCGTAGTCACGGGCATCTTGGTCCATCGCATTTAGCGCCTGTAGTTTTTCTTCAAGACCTTTGGCCTCAGCAAGCATCTTACGCTCAAGGTTAATGGCTTCAACTTCACCTTGTTTCTCATTCGCATCAGCCATGGCTGTTTGTACTTGTGCTTGAGACAAGCCAATCTCACGGTTACCTTGCGCTTCGGCTTCTAATTTTTGACGAAGTACCTTGGCATCCACTTCACCCTGCATTGCGTTTGCTTGTGCTTTAGCTGTAATTACGTCTGCTTCAGCTAAGCCCTGTGCCGCTGTTTCAACTTGTTGTGCTTGAGCAAGTATCTTTTTAGACTCAGCTTGCTGATTAGCAATACGCAGCTCTGCATTAGCCATTGTTTCAAGTTCACGGGCTTTAAATTCAGCCGCTTGATCTTGCGCTTTTGCGGCTTCAATATCTTTAACTAGTGCTTCTTCTGCCTCCGCTTTAGCTCGGATTATAATGGCGTCTTTTTCACGTTCTGCACCTGCTAAAACCTGCACATCTTTAATACGCTCTTGCTCTTCAGCTACCGATTTTTCGACTATTACGCGATCGCGCACTACATCAGCAATTTCTTTGCGTTCTACTTCAAGTGCTTTTTCTTTGTTAATACGTAAAATTTCAGTTTCTCTTTCTCGTTCAATCACTTCTATTTCACGAGAGCGTAAAACTTTTTCTTCTTCAATACCTAGTACTCGCAGTCGGTTTTGCTCTGCAATATCAAGTTCACGCTGCTTATTTTGCTCGCTAATTCCAATTGATTCTTCAGATTGAATTCGAGCCTGCTCTGATTTTAAACGCTCTTCGTGGCGTACTTTTTCAGCTTCGGCGTGTTCACGCGCTTTAACGGTTTCAATTTCACGAACTTGACGCGACATTGCATCTTGCTTTTGGCGTTCTATTTCAAGTGATTTCTCAGTGGCTTCTTGGTTTTGTATTTCTACTTTTGCGCGCTCATCACATTTTAACTGATTGGTTAATACATTTTGCGCTGCCGTCATTTCGGTAATACGACGAATACCTTCTGCATCAAGAATATTTTGTGAATCAAGCTTTTCAATCGACGTTTGTTCTAGGTAATCAATGGCAACATCTTCAAGTGTATAGCCAGATAAGTCCTGCCCTATCACTTCTTTAATGTTGTCCCTAAATTCGTTTCGGTGAGTAAATAACTCAACAAAATCCATTCGCTTACCAACCGTTTTAAGTGCCTCTGAAAACTTAGCTTCAAATAATTCTTGCAGCGTTTCATGCTCTGATGCACGTGCACAACCTACTTGCTTTGCTACACGTAAAATATCGTCTTTGTTTTCATTAACACGAATATAAAACGTAATGGCGATATCGGCACGTATATTGTCTCTACAAATCAAGCCGCCTTTGTCTTTACGTTCAAGTACCATGCGCTTTGTTGAAATATCCATCACTTCCATTTTATGGATAACAGGGTAAACAATGCCACCGGTAGTGGTAACGTCTGGCTCACTTTTCATTTTATTTATAATGAGAGCTTGGCCTTGTTCCACTTTGCGATAAAACTTGCCAACAATTAACAAAATAGCAAAAATGACCGCTATCGCTATACCTACAAACGTTAATATAGGTAGTAAGTTATCTAAAAATTCCATGTTATGTCCTAACGTAATTATCGATTTATTATGTGTTATTTACAGCAAAAAACGGCGTTGTGTTACCAAGGTTTGGCAGTAACAATATAACAATGCTGCTTTTTTATATGCTCAAGTAATATTACCGTATCACCTGCGCTGAAGGGGTATTCATCATGAGATCTTATTTCAATGAGTTGCTCAGTGCCTTGAAAATTAACTCTGCCTTGACCAAACGTTGGCGTCACCTTTCCAGTAACAACCGTGCATTCAAGACCCAATAAGTCGCTACTGCGAGAAGTTTCTACACTTGAGAAAAAGCGTTGTAATGGTTTTGAAATAATAACTGCAATTGGTAAAGCAATAATCGCGCTTACTACCAGCATCGCTAAGCCAAACACATAAAATAAAACACCATCACCAAGTAGGTAAGCAAAAAACTTATGTGCATAAATACTAATTAGCCAGCTAAGCATAACCACTAAACTAATTGATACCGTAATAGGAATACTGCCAAAACCAAAGTTTGACGCTGAATGGGCGCTATTTGAGCTAGATGAACCGGGCTCTATGTCTAAATCAGATTCAAACATATCAATGTCAGCAAACCCTAATAAAGTGATCACCCAAAAAAGGATTACAACCAAAAGCAGGGCCGTGAAAATAATGGTAGGAAACGTAAGTGCTAAATTCAAAAAGTCCATATTACTGCTATCCATCTGTATTAATACATTTACACAGTATGATTTTTACCATTTTGAAGAGAGTTTGTTAAGTTTTTTATAATAATTAGCCAGTGGTTTATAAAGAATTGTAAATAGCTCACCTCTATTTTAATTACCTCATTATAAACCCACTATTTGTAGGCATTTTTCAACGGTCAATTTAGCTCACTTACTTTTAGATTGAAGTATTCTATCTGCACGTATGACTTTTTAACGATAGCTACTATATCACTGCAAGTTACACTGATAATAATAACTACGATCAATACAATATTCGCTTCGTGTCCCAACTTTAACAGATACAAAAAAGCCGCCTTACTAGTTAAGCAAGGCGGCTTTCATATTAAAACACTTATGAGCTTACATATTACCTAGCTCTATCATCATCGCGGTATACATGCGTAAATTAAGCTCCAATTGCTCAAGCGTAATAAATTCATGCTCAGAGTGGCCTGTATAACGTTTACCAGGCATTGATGGGCCAAACGATACGGCATTATCAAATAGTTTTGCGTTAGTGCCTCCGCCAATTGATACAAAATCGGCTTTTTCGTCGCCGGTAAAGTGCTTAAATATATCAAGTAGCTTTTGTGCATGCGGCGCATTGTCTAACAGCATAGGGTTGCCTATCACTGTATCTATACTCTCGAGTGTAATTTTATTGTTAGCTTGCCATTGATTAACGGCTGTCTCTATTTGTTGCTTTAATACACCTTCACTTTTACCAACAGGGCGACGAGCATTAACAGCTAATGTTAGCTTATTCCCGCTGCGCTCAATGACGGTTGGAGCTACGGTCATTGGGCCCATAAAGTCATGCTTATAGGCAATATCGCCAAACTGCTTACCGTGAAGATCTAGCCCTATCAGTTGATTTACAAATTTAATAAGTTGTCCATCGCTATTGTTTTCAAGTGCGATTCCATCAAATAGCTCGGCTAAATGTGCAATGGCGTTCACACCAGATTCGGGCTCAGAAGAATGGGCAGACATGCCCTTTACATTAATGGCAATGGCGTTATTTTTTTTACTAAAGTTAAATTCAACTTTATCTAGTTGCTTGGCTTTTGTTTTTAATTGGTTTACTAGTGCGTTGTTTGCATTATGCAGTACTAAGCTTGCGTCTTCTGGTATTTGGCTTTTGAAAGCACCACCAGCAAGGTCGCTTACATACACTGCTTTTTGATCTGATATGGCGTTAAATGTAGGAGAAATTAAGCTCCAACCTTTTTCAGCAACCACTACCGGGTATGATGCATCAATGGTTACTGCATACTTTGGTTGCTCGTATGTTTTCATGAACTCAGTAAGTGGGCCCCAATCAGACTCCTCAGCCAGATAAATCATCAGCTCAATGCGGTTATCAAGCTCTATACCTTTATCTTTAATCGCTTTCATGGCGTAAAGCGCAGTAGCGATAGCGCCTTTGTCATCTTCGGTACCACGGCCAACTAATTTACCTGGCTCTGAGGTATCAATAATAAAGGGGTTTTGCTTCCACTTACTCGCATTAGCTGGCTGTACATCACCGTGTGTTACCACTGTTACCTTGTCTGTTTGTTTACCCATGCCAATAAGCACAGTGTAACCGAGGTCTTGATAGTCGAACCCAAGCTCTGCAGCTTTCATTTTTAATACCGATTTAAAGTTAATAAAATCTGGGTTTTGTGGTGCGGGTATTGAATCTTTATTTACTGTAGGAAAAGCAACTAAGTTAGTTAGCGTGTGTACTTGCGCATTTTGGTAGGTATCTACAGCGTAATCGGCAACATTATCAATATTTTTATGTAACTGTGCGTGCGCGCTAAACGCGAACAAAAGAGCACTTGCTAAAGCTAACTTTTTCAAAACTTATTCCATTTAATTAATAACTAAGGGCTTTAATTATAGCGCCCGCATAGCGTTACAAATAGCGCTTTGCGGTAATTTAACAAACTATTAAGTGTAAATATTTATATGGCAGCTTTAATATGGATAGCGGTATAATAGGTGGCTTAAAATAATTGGGGTAAATCAGTGTGAATCGTCGTAAAAAAATAGTCACTAAGTTTCAAAAGAAAGACAAACGCGCTAACGCTAAATTACATAAAAGTAATAAGCCTGCGTATGTGTCAAAAGCTGATCGAGAAAAGCTTGAGCAGCAAAATTCAATAACTCAAAGCGATGATAACCAAGAGCAGGAATAACCGACTCTTGGTTATAGTTATAAAATCACATTAAAATGCGACACTCATCCCAATATTAAACGAACGCCCCTGCCCTGCGAGCTGTTCAAAACCAGTACTTTCGCCTTTTTTAAGCTGCGCAATACTCACCCCACCAAGCGGTAGTTGATAGTACTCATCAAATAAATTACTCACTTGTGCACTTAACGTTAAGTCGCCCCATGACGCTTTTGAACCTAAATTTACAATATTGTAGCTGTCGGTTTGGTTTTCTAATCGGTTGTTATCGACGCGTGTTTTAGCATCATTCCATTGCCACGATAGCGTATTTTCAAAGCGGCCGAGTTGATGGTTAATTGCAAGCTTGGTATGCAGTGGTTTTATTTGATAAAGCGGCTGGTTGGTATCATTTCGCTTTGCGCGCGTATTGGTAATATTGGCATTTAATTGCCAATTACCAAGTGCTTTAGACTCATGTATATTCGCGGTTAAATCTAATTTAACGCCATACAATACCGCATCTGTATTTGTAAATTTAAGTATATTGCGTGTCGTATTTTCTAAGCCAAATCGATTGAAAGACCTGACGAGATCTGCGTCAATGTAGTCAGATGCATTGGTATACCAAATGTTAGCACTGACCCGCCAGTCGTCGTTTTGAGCCGATTTAATATAAGTAGAGCTTATTGTATGCGCGGTTTCTACTTCTAAATTTTGGTTGCCTATATAGCCATTGCCATCACCGTACCAACCAATCATGGTGGTTGCCATATTGCTCACACCCCAGCTGTATCGCTCATACAAATTAGGTGCTCTGTTTTTGCGAGCAAGACCAAGCTGTAGCTCGTCAGTATGAGTAAGCTGATAATTAAGTAATACACTGATATCAACCACCGTGTCTGATTTATCGTGCTCTTTGCTATTAAAAGCAGCAGCGGCACTTGCGTTACTGGGCTGCATTGGCATGGCGCTCATAGTCATCATTGCCATACCTTCGTTATATGGCTGAACATCGTCAGCACGAGTATTTACATGCTCAACACGTATACCTGAATTTAACCACAACTTAGTATTTATTTGGCTCTCAAATTCTGCAAATGCTGCAATACGCTTACGCTGACCATTATTTATATTAATGTAATCGTTAGGGCCCATCATGGCGGAACCTTCAACAGCAGACCACCAATCATCAATTCGGTAATCATAAAATGCTTGCCCAAGTAATAGGCTACTATTGCTATCTAGGTTTAAACGCCATTTAATTTGCGAGCTTATATCGCGCGCATCGGTATTCATTGGCATCATGCCGGTTTTCTCAAGGCTAAAAAAGCCCATTTCGTGTTTAACATCATGCCAATTAAGTTGGGCTTCCAATTCACTGTTTTCCAATACACGCTTGTATTGGGCTGTAGCGCCATAACTTGTATTATCAGTCATATCCATATACTGATTAGCAAAGCCCTGATAAGGTATTTTTTGATGTGTAAGCTTAATAACAAACTGTTGTTTTTCGTCTCGTATTGCTGCAGATAGCGTGTGATTTTGCACGCGATACAAGGTATCTAATACCAAGTCTCCATTTCCGTCGTCGTAACTTTTGGCATCACTAAACGCACCTTGGTAATTAAAACTCAGGGTATTGCTCGCAATACGTGCTCCTACCCCCACTTTTCGCGCATTGCTTACGCTACTATATTGAGCAGATACATAGCCTGAGTGCCAGTTAAGCTCATTACTTTGGCTATACTGTGGTGAAATAGTATTTACGCTTATCACCCCTGCAATATTATCGCCACCGGCACTTACCGCTGATATACCCGCAATGACATGATAAGACGTAATTTGATTAGCAGAAACATACGAAAGTGGTGGGTTCATATGATTAGCACATGCAGCGGTTACATCTGCGCCATCTACTAATACTTTTACTCTATCGCCCATCAGGCCATTTAAAATAGGTAAGTTTGACACCCCACCCGCAGCAGAAAAGTCTACCCCTAAGTTGGTTAATAATGACTCTGCTGAGCCAAGTGCAAGATGTTTATTTTGCGAATGTCCCTGAACTTCAATAATTTCTAAGGAGGTGTCGTCTGCAAAAACTACAGGAGAAAATATACTGCTTATAAATAAAGCCAAGGGGGTTAATAAATGTGTGTTTGGAGTCGTGCTTAAATCTGCCATTTTATAATTATGCCACTGTAATAGTTGAACTAATTATAATTCGTGTAGCCATATTAAAAGCGCGACAAATTGTCGCACTTTACTCATTTTATTTTAAATACGACGGCGTTATTCATCATCAAAAATATCTTCTATTTTTAATTCAAATAACCGCGCTGCTTTAAACGCCAGCGGTAAACTGGGATCAAACTTACCTTTTTCAATTGCATTAATGGTTTGGCGCGATACATCTAATAATTCGGCTAGTTTAGCTTGTGTTAGATTTTGCTCAGCCCTGAGTACTTTTAAGCGGTTTTTCATTCTTCGCCCTCATCACAGCTATAGCGTTTGTTAAGTATATAGATGCTAATTAAATATACTGAGCCCATTAAAAACATCAAGTCAGGTATGTCAGCCCGCACGTCGATAATCCCACTTAGCTGCAAATTACTATATGCAAGCCCGCCAACCACAACCGCCCCAAGCGTAAAACCCATTGCACTTAAATGTATTTTTTGCTGTAACTCATCAAGCCCCTGTAAGTTGCGTTTATTAGCTATGATCATTGCAATGCCCACAACAACATTTACGACAATAAAAAAGCCACTCATTGCGTTATTATGATCCCAAATTAAAACCGGACCAAACGAACAAATGGCTAGCGATAGTAACCAAATAAGCGTCCACTTAGCTAAATTAGTCGTGTTTATTTTTTGACGCTGCTTTAACGTTAATTGTGTTTGCATTTTTTAACCCTCTCAAAAAGTAAAGTGTACTTTACTATACTTGTACAAAAACAACCGCAAGTCAAATAAGCTTTACATAAAGATTGGCTTTATTGACATTACAATGTGTTACAAATCTCCAGTAAAATGTATCCAGCAGCACTTCTAAAAAGATAAAAATAACAATAGAATTACGTTATTAAATATTAAGTAACAAATAGCCATGATATTTAATAAATACTCTAAAAAATTAAGGATATAAAATGTTAATTACAAGGCTTATAGTTTTATGCTTATTGTTATTAAGCTTTAACTCATATAGTAAAAATACGTTAGAAGATTTTTTTGATAAAAGCGGATACGTTCAGGTTAAAATCTCACCTAGTGGTAAATATTATTCAATCACTTACAGAGAAGATACTGAAGTAAAGCTGGTTATTCTTGAAAGGGAATCAGGGAAAACAACAGCCGCATTTGCATTTGGTGAAAATCAAAAAATACGTAATGTTACCTGGTTAAATGACGAAAGATTTATGATGTCAGTAGCTAAAACAGTTGGCTTTTTAGATACCAAAGGCGGACGCCCATATTATGTTGTTGCTAATTACGATGGTTCAAAAAGACGTGAAATTCTATTCTCAAACACGTCAGTTTTAGAAGTCATTAGCACCCTTCCAAATGATAAAGAAAACATTCTAGTCGCCAAAGGTCACTTTAATGATGACTTTGCCGTTAATGTTCATAAATTAAATATTTATAACGGGAAAATGGATTATGTAGGCGGCCAACCCAAAGACGACGTATTTGGTATAACTACCGATATTTCGGGTAACCCTAGATTGGCATTTCATTATGAAGAAGATGAAGAGCAAGAGCTTGGCAAAGGCGATTTAAGTGTTTATTTTAAGAAAAAAGTGAACAGCGATTGGCAGTCTTTAAATCTTGCTAAACTAAGCTACGAAAAAGGAGATGCGCTAGGTTTTTTAGGTATGAACCTAGAGGGTAACGAGGCCTTCTTAATG
The DNA here is from genome assembly GCF_046535955.1 of Pseudoalteromonas sp. SIMBA_162. Lineage (NCBI taxonomy): Bacteria > Pseudomonadati > Pseudomonadota > Gammaproteobacteria > Alteromonadales > Pseudoalteromonadaceae > Pseudoalteromonas > Pseudoalteromonas sp. SIMBA_162. The sequence goes on from NZ_JAWJBQ010000003.1 coordinate 92,765, forward strand.
AGTGACTCGGGCAGAAAAACTACTGCTATTTACAGCCTTAACTTTGAAAATGAAGAACTTACACTTTTAGCGGCAAATGACAGTGTTAATATTACAACGCCAATATTTGGCCCTAACAGAGATGTTATAGGGGCTACGTTTGACCCTGATTACCCTCAATATCAATACTTTGATGCAAAGGGTGAAAATGCGATATTTAAAGAGCTAAGTGATACTTTTAAAAATTACCGATTACAATTTACAAGCCACTCTAAAGAAAAAGGTCTCTCTGTCTTTTCTGTAGAAGCAGACAATTCGCCAACTACTTTTTACTTGTACGATACTAAAAATAAAAAAGCGACTTTTATTGCCTCAAGTGCTCCTCAGATAGATAAAAAAAGCCTCTCTATGACTGAACCTTTTAAAATAAAAGCAAGAGATGGCGTTGAATTAAACGGCTATTTAACCATACCAAAAGGAGCTGCTGATAAAAACTTACCTGCAATTGTTTACTTGCATGGCGGCCCACATGGACCTAGAGATTTCTGGCAATACAACCCTGAAACTCAGTACATGGCTTCATTAGGTTACGCTGTGCTTCAAGTAAACTTTAGAGGGTCTGGTGGCTATGGCAGCGAATTTCAGGAAAGTGGTTATAAAAAATGGGGACGCGAAATGCAAGACGACGTCACCGATGCCACTTACTGGGCTATTAATGAAGGGATAATAGATAAAGATAAAATATGTATCTATGGTGGTAGCTACGGTGGTTACACTACGTTAATGGGCGTTATTAGAGAGCCAGACCTTTATAAGTGTGCAATTGGTTATGTGGGTGTATATTCAATTCCAGAAATGAAAGAAAGCGGCGATATCCCCACCAGAGAGTCAGGTCGAAAGTATTTAGACATGGTTCATGGTACCGACATGGAAGATATGCAAGCTCGCTCTCCTTCATTTAATGTTGATAAAATTAAAGCCAAGCTGTTTATTGCCCATGGCGAGGACGATGTAAGGGTTCCTATGGAACAATATGAAGCATTAACATCAGCGCTTGATAAAATAGGCTATCCATATGAGTCAATGGTTAGAGATGAAGGACATGGATTTCATCAACCTAAAAACATCACTGATTTCTACACAAAAATGGCTGAGTTTTTTGCAGAAAGCCTAAAATAATACGCTAATAAAATTGTGCCAGCATAAACGCTGGCACTTATATCCGCACCACTAAAAAAACAATTTTACGTAGCTTCCACTGTTTTTAATTGCATCCAACAGCTATGCCCACAAGCATTAAATAATATAAATCGTATTTATTTAACTCTATCTAATGACTTAGCCTACCGCTTCACTTAAACTAATTGCCTCAAGTTTTTCTATATTCATTTCATAAATTTTTGCATTTATAACCCATAGTGCTTTTTTGCTCTGGCGTTACTTTTTTATATTTAAACATCTAATTCAAAGGGGGTTTATGAAACCTGATGTTACATCTATACCCAATCAGCTAAATAAAACGGCTATTTTAATTGTGCTGGCGTTAGGCACCTTTATTTTAGGTTTATCTGAATTTTCGATGATGCCAATGTTGCCCCTTATAAGCGAAACATTTAGTACTACACCTTCTCAAAGTGGTTATGCTATAAGCGCGTATGCTATAGGCGTAGTGGTTGGTGCACCTGTGTTAATGCTTACAACGGCTAATATGCGAAAACGAAAAGCACTGCTGATTTTTTTAAGTTTAATGTGTGTATCAAATGGGCTTAGTGCATTGGCTACGTCGTTAGAGCAGTTAATCATATTTAGGTTTTTGAGTGGATTGCCTCATGGCGCTTATTTTGGTGCTGCCATTTTGCTTGCATCTGATATTGCGCCACAAGGTAAACGAGCCAGCTTTATGTCAAAAGTATTTATGGGATTGACCATTGCAACTATTGTTGGTGTGCCCGTTGTAACATTGGTAGGCCAAAATTTAAGTTGGCGTTACTGTTTAGCTGGTGCTGCAGCGATTGCTTTTGTTGCATTTATTTTAGTTTATAAAGTCGTGCCCAACATAGACAACGCTAAACCCTCTAACTTATTAAACGAGTTTGGTGTGCTCAAAAACAAGCTCGTATGGTCAATTTTAGGCATTGTTATTATTGGCTTTGGTGGTGTTTTTTGTATTTATACCTACATTGCTGACACCATTTTAGATGTAACAAATACAGCGCCTTATACTATCTCAGTGGCAATGGTAATGTTTGGCATTGGCTGTACACTGGGTAATTACGTTTTAGGAAAAGCTGCAGACAAGTCGGCAATAAAAACGACTGGCTTTGCGCTTGTATGCACCATTATTTTTGCATTTGCTTATGTTACGGCAAGTTATAGTATTTGGGTGCTTTATGCGGTTATTTTTTTCATCGGTTGTAGTGTCGGTTTAGCGACATTAATTCAAAGCCTACTAATGGATGTAGCACCTGAAGGTCATGCGATGATAGGCGCATTAGTTCAATGTGCATTTAATACAGCAAACGCAATTGGCCCGTGGGTAGGTGGAATCGCGATTGCCAAAGGGGCTGCGCCAAATCAAACTGGCTATGTCGCTGCGGTATTATTTTTAGGTGGCTTAGGAATGTGGTTGCTGAGCTATTTACAACTTAATAAGTCACCCAATTTAAACACAGTTAATTAATCACAACACAAAAAGAGCGACTGATAAGCCGCTCTTTTACTTTCATATCAATAAATTTTTACGAATCTAACGACGCCATATCAATGACAAAACGATAACGTACATCTGAATTTTCCATACGTTCGTATGCGGTGTTAATTTCGTCAATGTTAATCATTTCACACTCAGGCAATACATTGTTTTCACCACAAAAATCGAGCATTTGCTGAGTTTCTGCTATACCACCTATAAGTGAACCTGCAACCTGACGTCGTCCCATTAATAATGGCACTGTATTTAACTCTTCAACAGGCCCCACTTGACCAACAATAATTAATGCTCCATCTATGTCTAATAGCGGTGTATAAATTGATAGGTCGTGCTTAACAGGCACTGTATCAATGATCACATCAAATGCTGACTGCGACTCTTTCATTTCGTCATCATTTGTTGAAACCAAGTAATGTTGGGCACCAAGTTTAACAGCATCTTCTTTTTTAGATTCGCTTCGGCCAACAACAGTTACCTCAGCACCCATTGCTACGGCATTTTTTACCGCCATATGACCTAAGCCACCCAGGCCTACAACTGCAACACGGCTGCCTTTTTTAACGCCCCATTTATGTAGTGGAGAATACGTAGTAATACCTGCACATAACAACGGTGCTACGCGTGAGAGATCTAAATTCTGTGGTATTGAAAGTACAAACTCTTCACGAACTACAACATGCTTAGAATACCCGCCTTGGGTCATTTCTCCGGTTTCTCTGTCTTTACCAGCATAAGTGCCAACCATGCCCTCACGGCAAAATTGCTCTTCATTATTGTCGCACTGATCGCAGCTTTTACACGAATCAACCATACAGCCTACGCCAACGGTATCACCTTGTTTGTATTTTTTAACATCGCTACCAACCGACTTAACTTTGCCAACAATTTCATGGCCTGGCACGAGTGGGTATTTTACACCGCCCCAATCGTTTCTAACGGCGTGTAAATCTGAATGGCAAACACCGCAGTATAAAATTTCAATTTCTACATCGTTATTTCGTAAATCGCGGCGTTCAAACTCAAACTCTGTAAGCTCAGACCCTTGGCTTTTTGCTGCATATCCTACTGTTTTCATCATAACTCCATAGTTGTTTAAAAATTTAAAACGCATTGAGTATGTACTTTGAGGAGTGAATACAAACTGAAAAGCAGCCACAAAAAAGCCCAAATATTATTTGGGCTCAATCACATACTACTATTTAAGGCAGTGTTACTTAGTAAGCTCTGCGTTAATTTCGTCAATTAAAGTATTAATACGCTCGGCATTTTTACCTAAATCGCTGCGACCAACACGTGATTTACTTCTTATATCAACAAAGCGCTCAGTACCTTCATCAACAATACGAACAACAATATCGTCTTTAAAACCAAACCACGTTGTGGTGTCTGTTGCTTCTATTAAACCAAGTGATTTATTAGCGCTTACCAATTCCCAGCCTAAATTTTTAATTGCTTGCTCGGTTGCTGCAATTACATCACTTTGCGACTGTGCAAAGTTAAGGGTTGTTAGTTCAGGGTAAGCTTTACGTTGTTGTACCGCGGTTTCTTCCCCTGCGTATTCAACTGGGTTTGGTGCGTCAGCGCGAAGTGGTGCAATAGCAACAAATTTAGGCGGGTTAACTAAGTCGGTTGAAATATCATGAATTGGCGGCACATTTTTGGCTTTATTCATCATGTTAAGCGGCATAGCAATAGCAACCACAGAAAATACTACAGCAACGATAGCACTACCAAATGAAGCGGTTTTACGCATAAATATTAACTGCACTAGTAGTAAAACAAGTGCTGCACCACCCACATACACGCCGTATCTAAAACCTGTAAAAGCAAGGCCTAAATCAACCACGCCATACTTGTATAAAGGGCCAGGTAATACAACCAGTAAAAAGGCGATTAAACTCACCAAGCTGACTAAAATCTTCATTCTTGTGCTCCATTTTGTGTGTAATTGTTATTTTGTAAACAGCACTTATACTGCACGTGCTTGATTTTGGTTTACCATTAGCAACTAATTACATAAAAAAGTCCAATGTTGTGCGATCAAAGTTAGTAAGATTAGGAAAAATATCGCTCAATTCAGATGATGGAACGCCAAACCATTGCGCCAATGAGGCAAAGTATTGCTCATTTGCCACGCTTGGGATGAGCCTGCCACTGCCAACGTCTTGCGGGCCGTCTAAATGCTGCGTTAAAAATTCACCATAAATATCGCCTCCTTTAACCGCTCCTCCCATTACTAGTTGATTGCCAGCCCAACCATGATCGGTGCCATCACCATTTGAGGTCAGCGTTCTACCAAAGTCCGACATCGTAAAGGTCGTTACTTTGTCTGCCATATTTAGCTCTTGCATTGCGCTATTAAACTCGCTCAAGCTTTGCGCTAATGAATTTAACAAAAGCGGGTGGGTTTCTAATTGGTTGTCGTGGGTGTCAAACCCGCCCATTGAAACAAAAAACACTTGGCGCTGTGTTGCTAAAGTAGACTGCACACTAATTGCTTTTGCCACTGCGGCCAATTGCTGAGAAACACTAGAATCGCTGAATGGTGTTATCAGCTCTGGGGCAGTCTCTAACGCATTGTTCATAGTTTGAGTATTGTTAATAGCCGAATTAAAGCTTTTTGCATAAGCATCACTAAGCGGATGATGAGTATTGCCCATTATACGATTCATAATGTTAGTTACGTGGTCTGTGCGTGGTTGATAACCGCCAAATGCATTTATACGACTAATCCCACTTTTATTTAGTGCAAACGCTTTTGTTTGGCTGCCTGTTTGCCACAGATTAGTTCCATCTAACGACACATTGGCAGCAAACTGATCCTGCTGATTTAAGCGCTCTAACAAACGTGCTCCCCAACCACTGTTCAGCGACTGTTTTTCACGGCCATACATCCAAGATGCTTGCTGATCATTATGAGAAAATAAGTGCTTAGGTAATGCCACTGCATTATTTTTGTAATCGTTATAAGTTGTTGGCGCAAGCAAGGTACCCACCCCACCAACAAACGCTAAATTAGATTCATTAAAAACACGTTGAATAGGCGACAATGATGGATGCAACCCTACACCACCTGCAAACTGGGTTGCAGTATTTAAAGTAATTGGCGATGCAACCGCTAAATTTTGTCGGCTTTGTTCGTACAAACTACGCTGCTCACCTTCAAGGGGTACCAACATGTTGAGTGAATCGTTACCGCCGTATAAAAAAATGCATACTAGTGCTTTGTAGTCGCCTAGTTCAACTGCATTAACAGAGCCTGTAAGCGCTTGTAGTTGCAAACTAGTCAGTGCGGCTGCCGATACACCGCCTTTTAAACATAACGACAAAAATTGCCTTCTATTAATGCTCATTATGTCTCTCCTAATACTGCAAATTAAATTCAGGTGAAATAGCAATCATATAAAGTAAATACGATACCCGTTCGCGATATTGATCGTCATCAAAATAAGCATCTAAATCTAATAATGCTTGGCGTGTATCACTACTCATAGAACCTGCAAAATACAGTACGTTGTATTGATCGAGTAAGTAGTTAATCCCATTGTTTTGCAAGGTATTCATATCGTTAATGATGTAAACATAAATACCGCTTGGATTTAAATCGGTGTGCGCCTCTGCAGTACTCCACACTAAATCGGCAAAGTGTTCATTCATGGTGCCTATAATCGTTGCATCGCCGGCTATTTGTAGCTCAGGAGCCACTAATGAATTTGTTCGCAACTGAGCAGGCTGGTAGTCAGGTCTAAAAAAGTTAAACACCGAACTCGACTGCATAGGCCCTTGCCCATATCGGTCAACTAAATTCCATGTTTTGTAATAACCTTCGGGTGACCTTGCGTTTAGGTTTCGCCAAAATTGGACTGTTTTAAGAAGCGGTTCTTTTATTTTACCTTGGTAGCTTAATACACTGCCATAATGACGAGCTTCATCATCTAAATATATAGCTTTTACTACTGCTGCTAGATCACCTCGAACGCCTTCGCCATTATCATTAAATACACTGGCAATTCGCTCTACATATTGCGGCGTAGGGTTTGATGTAATTAGTCGTTGTATTAACTGCTTACAGATAAAAGGCGCTACATTTTGATGGTTAAATAAATTATCAAGCGCTAGTTGTAACGACTCTTGCGCACCATACCCTTGGGGAATAATGTCGCCGTTTAATAACATTTTTTGCTTTTGTGAATGGTACTCTTCAAATGCTTGCATGGGCGCAACATAGTCGCGACTTTTGCGCTTAAATGTTTCACTGCCTGCAAATGTCCACCCTGTAAATACACGAGCAAACCCTTCTATTTCTGCTTGGCCATACGTTGCAATAGTATTACCGTTAGCGTCTAATTTAGCGGTACCGTCTTGGTTTAGCTCATCAAGCCCGATAGTAAATAACTGCATAACCTCACGGGCATAGTTTTCATCGGGGCGAATATTAAGTGCATCATCGGCCTTTTCGTTACCCAAATGGCTAAGATAAGTGCCCATGATTGGCGATAAAGTTACCGCCTCAAGTAAATCACGAAAATTACCAAATGCATGCGTTAGCAGTAAATCGTAATAGGTCACCATGCCCTCAGGCTGAGAGCGTAAATCGTTATTGAGATCAGACACTACAAGTATTTCACTCAGCGCAAAGGCCACGCGCTGGCGTAGTTGATCGTCGCTTTGCATTACGGCTTTCCACCACGCGTCTATTCGGCTTATATACCTAAAATCTTCATCGTCATTAGTAAACACCATATAGTCACGATGATAGTTAATGGGCAATGCCAGTTGGGCATCAAGCCATTGCAGCTCACTTTGACCTTGCGCGTTTTGTATTTCTACAAGCGTTGGCCCCATGCTTCCTTGATGCAACAACCGAGCTGCAGAAAATGCATCCATGCTATTGCGGGCAAAAAAATTGACCGTTTTAACGGTAGTGGCCCCTTCGTTATCGGTCGCGGTAACATTAAACGCATACTCTGAAGGCGTGTAAGTTAGTGCATCAGCCAATTTAACGCTAACTGAGCTTGCGTTTACTGACTCACTTAACACCGTAGGCCCCGAAGTTTGTTTCCAAATTACACTTGCGATGCTGCCGTCAGCATCGCTGGCTGTTGCTTTTAGCTCAATAGTTTGGCTTTTTGTGATATCACTGGGTAAGCCCGACAGGGTTAAAGAAGGAAGTTTGTTACCATTAACGGTTGGGGTATCATCTGAGCCAGAACCACCGCAGGCACTAAGAAAAAAGACTGAACTTACTATCAAAACTAATTTATAATGCATGTTAAATCGCCATGATATTTTGGTTTAAGTAAGCAATTGCCTACTTAGTTTAATGCATTAATTGAAACACAAAATTTACATTTTTTCCTTTTATTTTTTGTAATCGAAACTTGACTAACGTTCAAAATTGCACAAACTACGGGGGTTAAACAGCCAGAGACTCATACATGAAAACAGAAATTAGTTATCGTTTTGAATCATCGCAAGTGGCCAACCGTTTTTTACATGAGTTAAAAAACTGGCCAGTGAACGATGTTAAAACACGTCTTTTTAATGGAGGGGATAGCGTAAAAGTAAGCTACGATTACGACGAAACAGGCTTCGATTATACCATTGCCGAGCTTGATGATTTAGCCGAGCAACATGGAGGAAAAGAAGTTTAGTGCAACGTAATATGTATTAAACTTTTTAGCATTAATAGTAACAATTCGCGATGCTGGTTTAATTATATTGATTTAATTAAGGCTCTGTCTCTTCCGGTGTTTTTTGCCTCGTACAGCATAACGTCTGCATCTTTAATTAATGATTTGGCTGTGATGCTTTCATTATCCATAGCCTTTGCCGTTGCAAAAGCACAGCCTACACTTATAGTTAAAACATCACTTACTTTAGAGCCTTTGTGAGGTAATTTAAGCGCATTTACATTTTTTCGTAATTGTTGAGATATTAGTTCAAATTGCTCAAACGAAAGCTGGTTAAACAGCATTATAAATTCCTCACCTCCATAACGTGCTGCTATACCATTATTTGATTGGGCAGTTTCTTTTAAAACACCACATAGTGCTTGTAAGGCACAATCTCCTTCTTGATGACCATAAAAGTCGTTGTACAACTTAAAGTAATCAACATCAATTAGCATTAATCCCAACGTTGTTTTTTGATTGTGGGCATCATGCCACTGTAATGTGTAAATTTCTTCAAAGGCACGTCGGTTATAAATTTGCGTTAACTCGTCTATTTTACTTATTTTTTCAAGTTGTTCGTTTTGTTTTTTGACCTCTTTTATTAAGGAATTAAAACCATTTATAAGTACACGCATTTCTAAAAACTGATTTTTAAAATGAAGCGGTTGAAGGTCATTTTTAAGTAACATTAAATTGATTGCCGATGCACCATTAATTAATGGTGTAATAAAAAAACGATTAACAACAAAAAAACCTATTAAAGAGGCTACAAAAAACATTATTAAAATAATAATTAAATACAAGTCAAATAACACAGGCAACCTTTGATGGTGATGCTCAATATTCATTGTCAGTAATGGGTTACCATTTATGTCTAGCAATATTCTTTGTCGCTCAGTGGCTATTCCCTCATTTTGGATTCCACCATTTAAAACAAGTAAATTTTGTGTTGCGCTATCGTCATTTATTATTGAGTAGCTAAGTTTTACTTGCGCCACTTCTGCCATCATAGCAACTTGTGATTTCCTTACTTTTTTAATAAAAACAATACTACCAACAGGCTCTCCTGTTTTATTTGTTCGTTGAATTACGTGCGATGCAAACATAACAGGACCATGCTCTGTTCTTAAAAAACCGAAGCGTTCTGACGTATTTTTTTTATAAGGTAGGATAGTACGGGTAGGTAAATGAGTATTTAGATCAAATTCTGGCAGCTCAAAGGATTCCTCCTGAATGTAATCAAAAGTATGCCCATAAACTTGTTTAAAGTTCATGTCGTAAATAAATACACCATCTATTTTGAGTGATTTAAAGGTATCGTCCACATAATTTGACTCAATATAGTCTTTATCAAAGCTCGTCATGAAATCGTAAGAGTCATCCCACACCGCATAATCGTAATTTAGGGTTTTTAAGAAAACAAACTCTCTGTTTAATGCAATTTCTAGGCTCAATAGCTCTCTATTTTGGTAGTCTTTAATGTTTTCATTTATAGTTGGTAACGTAAAAAAGTATCGATAGCTAACCAATAAACTAGTTACAAAGCACATTAAAATTAAAGTACCTATTATTACAAAAAATCTTAATGTCATTATTAGGCCCTAGGGTGTGAAGTAGCTTAATTCATTTTATAAATAGCGCTTATCTATAGTTTTTTAAGTGTGCTTGGGTTTATTCTGCGCCAATATAACTAGTTTAATGATGATTCCGGCATTAATGTTATTGGCATAGTACAGCGCATTAGCGTACCTTCGCCAAGCTCACTTTCTACCTCAATTGAACCATTATGCTCTTTTAGCACGTTATAAACGATGGCCATTCCCATCCCCGTTCCCTTCCCTACTGGTTTTGTTGTATAGAATGGTTCAAAAATATGGCTTTTAGTTTGCTCGTCCATTCCACAGCCATTATCTGCAATTTCAATATAAATATTTTTTTCGTCTGAAAATAACTTGATGACTATTTTACCTTGCTTGCCATCAACTAAATCACACGCATATTTTGCATTTAGCAGTATATTAACAAACACTTGGTTAATTGCCGATAAATTACAATAACTCAATGGCAGCTCTTCATAATCACATTCCACCTGACAACTTTTTAGCTGATTGGCGAGTAACTTAATGGCACCATTTAATGACTCAGTAATATCAGCCATAGCCAATAAGTTATTTTTCGGTCTGGCAAAGTTAAGCAAATTATTTACTATGGCAGCGATACGTTGAAGTCCCTCATGAGTGTCGCCGAGCAGTTCATCTAAATCTTCTAAAATAAAATCTATATTCGTTTCTTGGTCGAGCTTTACCAATTGTGCTTCAAGCTCCGAAGCCGAGATAGACTTATCTATAAACTGCTTAGATATCTGCATTAATGAATGAAGTGTTGGTTTAAAGTACTTAATGCTTTCTACATTACTCATTACATAAGCAAGCGGGTTATTTATTTCATGTGCTACGCCTGCCGATAACGTACCGAGTGTTGCCATTTTATCGGTTTGCATTATGGTTACCTGCTGGCTTTTTAGCATGCTCAGCTTTTCTTTTAACTCTTGATTAGCGCAAAATAACTTACGTGTTTTATCTTCAAGTAAAACTTCTAACTGATCTCTTGCCGCTTTTTCACGCAAATACGCTTTTTTGTAGTTATAGTCGTCTTCAGCCATTTAAAGCCTCATACTTCACTTCAATAACGCACTTGTCGCAGCCGTCGTGCATACATTCAACATGGTTTAAAGAAACATCAATACCGTAATGCGAAGCCGCACCATAAATAAGCCCTTCTGCGCACATACATAACTGCCTTTTAGAACGGTAATGCATTAAAATAAATCCATCTTCAATCAGTTTAGACTCTATTTCTGGTAAGTTTGGTTCATGGTATAGCTTAGCGACTTCAACATGAATGACCTTATCAATCCCCATTATTAACTCTGCAAAACTATTAAAGCCTTTCGCAACCGTTGGGTGGCTTCTGTTTAAGTGGCCAAACAAATACTCACCAAATGCTTTTAATACTTCGGGCATAGTCATCGATAGGGCTGTCGCTACATCCTGGGCTAAACCAATTACCTCTTCATCTGGGTAACTTTGTGCAGAAATATACACACGGCCATCAGGGGCGTTTTTTTCAAGTAACTCATCCCATGCCGCCATACCGCACTTTTCAATAACCAGTGCCTCTAAGCCTCTAAAAATTATGCCTTTCATGTTTTATCCTTATTTATTACTTAACCACCATTGCTCTATGTCGGGAAATAGCTCTAAGTCATCTATAAAATCAAACTCTTCAAGATTAAAGTTAAACGCATTATTGCAAAACACATGTTCAACAATCATGTGAATCACGGTTAATGATATGCTATTTTTTGAGGGTAATTCATCAATCAATTGCGCATCGACTATTTTTTGTTCAAACCCCCAAAGTGCCAGTAAATAAGCACTTAACACAAACTTAGGTACAACTTCACTATCTAAGTCGCCATGAGGATCACTCGTTATAATTAACTCACCTATTACACTTAATAACCCTACAGCACATGCGAGTAATTGAGTTTGGCGATCTTGCTTTATATATTTTGCTAACGATTGCGATAACTCTGCTTTTTTATAGCCTTTGTCTATTAAGTGATTAATTGCTTTTTGTTTATTTTTACTAAGTAACTGATGAGATAACTCTGAAAAAACCACGATTGCTCTAAGGTTTATTAAGCCAATCCTTACAATCGCTTCTTTAACACTCGAGGTAGTACTATCAAACCCCATAAAAGCCGAATTAGCAATTTGTAAAACCTTACCAGCCAGTAAAGGGTCGTGCCTAACATCTTTTTCTAAAATAGAAATATTAGGCTCATTTTTATTAAGTTCATTGAGTAGGTTTTGCGTTACCTCACCTAAAAACGGAAGCTCAGAGAGTTGCCCTAAAATAATGCGATGCTCACCGCTAATAGGAAGTGTTTTTAAAACAATAGCACTATTTATTACGCTCTCTAAATGTGACTGAGCAAAAGGCTTAACTAGGTGAAAATGGATTACATTATTTAATTGTAGCTGGTAATTCCCACTCATATCACCTGTTAATAAACACCTTAGCGCAGATGGACAGAGCTCTTTAGCTTGTTCTAAAACGTTTTTCCCCGTGGGAAGTTGCATCATCGAATCACAAAAAATAATATCAGGTAAGGCGTTGTTATTTATTTGCTGTTCAAATTGAGTAGCAACTTGAACTGTGCACACATGAGCACTGGGGCATAAACGGTTAAGCGTGCGTATTAACGCACGTAACAGCAGTTCGTCGTCATCAATAATAAGAATATTGATTTTTAAATCATGCATCTACTACACCTAAAGCTATAACGTACTAGTTTATAATTAAAGCGTAGTATATTTTTATCAATACCCCTACTTTCAAAGGCGCTAATTAATAAAAAGTAAATGCATGGTTTTATTCATGATATTTACGGATCATCGCCACTTTACCGTTTTCAACTTCTATTACTTCCATCATTACTGATGTGTACTCTATTGGCTGCTTACTTTGTGGGTGAATGCCTTTAGCGTGGTTTTTATAACGAATCGCAAAACCGCTATCGTTAAATATAAAAGTATTGAGTAGCTCACTTTCATAGTGGGTATGCGCGCCTAAGTAAAAGCTCATGCCTTTGCGCATTAGTTTTTTACCCTCGGCAGTGCGAGAGTCATCTATTTGATACGGTATGTGCTGACTGCCAACATCGTCCGTTAATAAGCTAAGGTAGGCTTCAAGCTCTTTTTCACTTGCGTTAGGCGCTTGCGTGGCGGTCATTGTGTTGTAGTAATGCTGTGCAAATTTGTTTAAGTCCAGTGCCTCTTCAGCATTAACCGAAAAGGTACTCACTAATAGCAAAGCTAATGTAAAAAGTCGTTTCATCACTTCTTCCTTGTAGTTAAAAATATTGATTTATTTATAGGTACACTATATTCATATGCTCAAAAAAAAAACAAATACTTTTAAGTTAATAAACCTACATTTTGCTTTTTACTCTATTGGTTGCCGCGCTGTTGGCTGGATCGTCGGGCCAAAAATGTTTAGGGTAACGACCCTTCATTTCTTTTTGAACATCGCGATAACTACTAGCCCAAAAGTGCGCTAGATCTTGCGTAAGTTGTAAAGAACGCTTACCTGGCGAGAGTAATTCCATAAGCAGTGGCAGCTTGCCATTTGCAAGTATTGGCGTACTTGTTAAGCCATACACTTCTTGCATGCGCACGCTAAGTTTTGCGGGGCCATCTAGCTGGTAATTAATTTTTATATTTGAGCCACTCGGTACCATTAACCTAAGCGGTAACAATGTTTTTAGGGCTGTTTGCTGTGTCCAGTCAAAACAATTTTGCAGTGCTTCAAAGTAGTTAAACTTTTTAAGCTGCTCCAGCGTTTTTATATCCTGTAAATATACGCCTAACCAATCATCAGCTGTTTTGATAAGTTGCTGCTCGCTTATTGCCGGAAACGTATCGGGCATAAACTGACTGGCTAAACTCATGCGTATTAATAATTGCTGTGCATCGGGTTGTTCATTAAATAATGCAAAGCCGTGTTTAGTAAATAAATTAAGCCACGCTTTAGTGCGCTCGGTTTTATCAAGCTTTTGCTTGCTTGGTTGGCTTGTAAGCGTAATGGCGCCGAGCTTTACTTCGTCTTGATGGATAAAGCGCGCGGTTTTTTCATCAAACTCACAGCGGGTAAGCGTAGTAAACAAGTGCGGTAAGTAATCTTGTAGCTCAAATGGGCTAAGTGCGGTGGCTGCAAAAATACGTGCGCCTTTATGGCCGCCCATGCTTGCAATAGCAAGGTAGTCATCGTTATGCCAGTAATCGGTGTTTAAATCAGCGCCCGCACCATTGGCAAGTAAGTAGCCATTACCGCGTTTTTTTGCAATGCGATCGGGGTAAGCTAATGCCACCAGCAAACCTAAATACTCGGTGTTTAGCTCACTGTTACTGTCGGTTACTTTTAAACGGCTTTGCCAGTATTTTAACTGCTGTTTAAATACTGGGTGTGGCCTTTGCTGTTGGCTATGTAGCGCCAAGCTTAGCTCGTTGGCACTGTTTATTCGGCTCTCAAGCAGCGCCACTAAATAAAGTGCTAAACGGTAAATACCAGGGAGTTCTGTCTCAAGCGCCTGCGCTTTTAAAAGCATATGCGCTAAGCGAATATCCGCCCCAAAACCCAACATGTTGCTGCCCAACTTGGTTAGCTTGCCTTTGCCGTCGATGGCTTCAAGCATAGTTAGTAAGCTCATTGCTTGTGTGCATTGCTGCGCTGTTGGCGTATCAAGCAAGGTGAGTTCGCTAATATTTGCGCCCCACTGCTTTGCTTCAAGCATAAGTTGGCTTATGTCTGAGGTGAGTATTTCGGGGCTATCGTGACTATTACGTCGCTCAAAGGTTTGCTTTGAGCCAAGCCTGTACACCACACCTGGTTCTATTCGCCCTGCACGCCCTGCACGCTGCACGGCAGAGGAGCGCGATATACTTTGTGTTGTAAGCTCCGTTACACCTGTTTTTAAGTTAAACATTGCGGCGCGGCGTTTACCGCTATCTATAACAATACGAATGCCTTCAATGGTTAAACTGGTTTCGGCTACATTGGTGGTAAGCACTATTTTGCGCATCCCCTCAGGCGCAGGAGCAATCGCCGCTTGCTGATTGGCTTTATCTTGCTCACCAAATAACGTTGCAACTAGGCAATTACTTGGCAAATCATTAAGGGCCTGTTGTACGCGTGATATTTCAAATTGCCCAGGTAAAAACACCAGCGCACTGCCGCTTTGCTCTTTTAGTGCTTGTTTTATTAAAGGTGCAATAGCATCTAACCAGCGGCTTTCATCTTTTATGGGTACATATACTTCATCTATGGGGTAGCTACGCCCGCTTGATTGTATAACCGGGCAATCAAAAAACTGCGTATAGCGCTCAGTATCAAGGGTGGCCGACATAAGTAGTATGGTTAAATCGTCGCGCAGCGCACTTTGGGTCTCTAAAGCAAAGGCCAGTGAAGTGTCGGCTGCAATTGAGCGTTCATGAAATTCATCAAATATCAGTAAATCAATGTCGCTTAATTCTGGGTCGTTTTGTAGCATGCGGGTAAGCATGCCCTCGGTGACTATTTCAAGGCGCGTATTGCTACTTACTTTGCTTTCACCGCGTACACGAAGGCCAACGCTTTGCCCAACATTTTCGTTTTGGCACTGCGCTAAGTAATTGGCAATATTGCGTGCAGCTAAGCGGCGCGGCTCCAGCATTACAATACGTTTAAAATGGCCGTCGCGCATAAGCTGTAGCGGCAACCAGGTTGATTTACCTGCACCAGGCGGTGCTTGTAATAACGTTATAGGGTTACTTTGTAATGTAGTTAGAAGTTGTTGATATATGTTTTGAACCGGCAGCACTGCTATTTACCCAAAATTGCTTTGCACGCATTGTAACAAAAACCAAAAATAAACGCGCCGCTAAAGCTGTGTGGTTATAAAGGGCATCATAATCAGAAATAATTACAGACCGCTCTGTACATTTTTTAAGGACATGCGCGCTATATTAATTACTACTGCCTCAATAAAAACATAACAGTATGATTATAAATACAAAATTTAAATTTAACTTATTGGTACACGCCTTGCTCCTTTTATAGTGAACGTTAAATAAATCTAAGTAAGGAGAAACTTATGAACAGCGATCGTATGAAAGGTAATTGGAACGAACTTAAAGGTAAGGCGCAACAAAAATGGGGCGATCTTACTGACGACGATTTAGACAAAATTGAAGGTAGCCGTACAGAGCTAGTGGGTAAAATTCAGCAGCAGTACGGTAAATCTAAAGAGGAAGCAGAGCGTGAAGTAGATGAGTTTGAAAAAACTCACTAATCGCTAACTTCTAAAAAAACCGCCATTTGAAGTGACCCCAATAAGTTGGACTCATTTCTAAGCGGCAACCAAGGCCTGATTTCGATATTGTATCGGACTCAGGCCTTTTAGTTTTAGCTTAATGCGTTCGTTGTTGTAATAATCGATGTATTCTTTGATGTTTTCAATGAGTTCATTTGCGTCCTTGAACGTCTCATTGTGATACATCTCAGTTTTTAATATGCCGAAGAAGTTTTCTGCAATGGCATTGTCTAAGCAGTTTCCTTTTCGAGACATACTTTGAATTAGCCCATGCTTTTTCAGGTGTTGTTGATATCGTTTATTTTGATATTGCCAACCTTGGTCTGAGTGGATGAGTGGTCTCTCATGCTTCAACAGCTTTGCTGTTGCGGCTTTAAGCATGTCAGTCACTAGTGGTAGCGTGACAGATGTCCTTACCTCATAGCTGACCACTTCTTGGTTAAATAGGTCTATTACCGGTGACAGGTATACCTTTTCTCCATTGACCTTAAATTCAGTGACATCGGTCACCCATTTTTGATTGGGCTTCTTTGCCGTAAATTCACGCTTGAGAACATTTTCAGCGATTCTACCGACTTCACCTTTGTAAGAGGTGTAGCGTTTAGGTCTGACTTTTGATTTCAAGCCAAGTTCGCCCATCAAGCGTTGCACGCGCTTATGATTAACCATCAAACCCATTGCTCTTAGCGTGCAAGTTACCCTACGGTAGCCGTATCGTCCTTTGTGCTTGTGATAGATATCACGTATTCTTTCGCATAAGTCAGTGTTGGAACAGGGCTGAACCAGTGTATTACGATGGTAATAATACACACTCTTGGGAAGCCCTGTGACCTTTAATAAGTGTTGTAAGCTGTATTTTGCCTTGAGCTCTTCGACAACTATAGTTTTGTCTTTGCTTTTTTCTTTCTGGCCTGAGCCAAGGCTTCTAACTTTTTTAAGACTGCGTTCTCTGCACGTAGATAATCCAATTCTTCCCTGAGCTCTTTTTCAGACATGTCTGCTGATGGTTTAGGAGTTGAAGAATGATTCGTCACGCGAGGCCTACCTTTTTTCTGTGGTTTTAGTTGGGTTATACCCCCGTGAGCATAAAGCTTTTGCCATTGAAATAAAATACCTGGGGATGATAAGTCGAAATAGGCGCTAGTATAACCCAAAGACCAATCATTAATTTCCATCGTCTCGAGCACATGAATTTTGAACTCGCCTGAATAAGGTAATTGTTTATGTATAAAACTCTTTGACCCATTAAGCAGGTAGACCTGAAACCAATAACGAATAAGCCGAGCGCTAATATTGTACTTTCTACTTAATGCTTCAGAGTTTTCCTGCTCAGCAAGTTGTGCGAGCTTTAACTTAAATATTCTTTTGTGCTTGGACATAAAAAGACCCCCAGTAATTGGATTGTCCAACTATTGGGGGTCACTTCAATTTGGCGGTTTTTTTTGTTTAATGGCTAAAAAGCACGCTAGTTACGCTTTTAATTGATTACCAATAGGCAGTTGCCTAATGCGCTTACCACAAGCGGCAAAAATAGCGTTACACAGCGCAGGGGCATAAACCGGTGTTGCGGGCTCGCCTACACCTGCTGGTGGTGCATCGCTTTGTATTATTTCTACTTCTACCTCTAAAGGTGAATCGCTCATACGCGGTACGCGGTAATCATGAAAATTACTTTGCTGTACGCGACCTTTATCAAAGGTAATACCGTCGCTAATAGCAGTGGTAATACCGTAAATAGAACCACCTTGCGTTTGGTTTTTAACGGTATCGGTGTTTACTACCGTACCCGCATCAATAGCCACCCACGATTTAATCACGTTTAAATCACCAGCGTCCGATACCTCTACCTCAACCACCGTAGCCACATAGGTTAAAAAGCTGCGGTGCGCAGCAATACCTAAGCCGCGCCCTTTTGGAAGTGTTCTCCCCCAATTTGCCATACTCGCTGCTTTTTCAATAACATGACGCAAACGGCTTGTTTCAAGTGGATAAACCGCTTTATCGCCACCGTAGTTATTATAGTTTGCGTTCTGGTTTGCAAAATCGATAGTACGCGCTGGCCCAATGGTTTCCAATAAATAATCTTTTGAGTCTTTACCCGCCTTGTGGGCAGCCTCATTTATAAATGACTGCACGGCAAACGCATGAAAAATATTTGTGACCGAGCGCATCCAGCCTATTCGGGCTTTTGCTGGTGCTTCACCTCGTTCCAGTTTCATATTGGGTGCTAAAATTGGATTATCAGTAAAACCTAGGTCTAGCTCAAAGCCACCAGGTGCAGATGCTCCCTCTTGAAAGGTAGACATAATTGGCGAAAACGCCGTGCGATGTAAGTAAGCCTCAATATTACCTTTTTCATTGAGTGAAGCTTCAATATGTTGAGCCGATACCGCATGATAAAAACTGTGCTGAATATCATCCTCTCGCGTCCACTGAACGCGAATAGGTTTTCCAGTTTTCATTGAAATGTAGGCGGCCTCTGCTGAAAAATCAGGTTTTGATTTACGCCCAAATCCGCCACCTAACATGGTGACATGCACGTTAATTTTACTCTCGTCCATACCCAGTAATGCAGCCACAGTTTTCATATCGGCTTGCGGGTTTTGCGTTGCAGCCCAAATATCTACACTGTCTTTATTGTACATTGCCGTGGCGCAAGGTGGCTCCATGGGTGCTTGAGTTAAGTGCGGCGCGTAATAGTCGGCTACAAGCTTATTGCTCGATTTAGCCAACACGCCCATGGTATCGCCTTTTTCGCGCACATGCGCTTGCGGCTCATTCACTGTTTGCAGTAACGACTTTTTAAAGTTTTCTGAATTATAATCGCCGTTTTTACCATCATCCCACACTACTTTTAGTGCTTTACGCGCCTGCCATGCAGCCCACGTATTTTTAGCAACAATAGCAATGCCGCCTTTTGGCTGAAATTGCGGCGCACCTTTTGGTACAGGCATTTCAATAACATCAACTACGCCATTAATTGCTTTAGCGGCGCTGGCATCAAACGATTTAACCACACCACCTACTACCGGCGGACGCTCAATAATAGCCACCAGCGCTTTTGGTTCGCGTACATCGGCAGCAAATGTGGCTTTACCGGTTACTAAATCGGTTAAATCTATGTGCGCCATACCGGTATTTATATAACGCCATTCTTTACGTGTTTTGAGTGTTAGCTTATCAGGCTCTGGCGGGGTAATGCCAAGCGCGAGGTCAATTAAATCTTTATAAGCCAGCGTTTTACCCGAGCTGTGGGTAACCACGTGCTGATTAGCTGTACAGGTTTGTGGGTCAACCTTCCAATACTTAGCGGCTGCGTGCTGCATCATATAACGTACGCTTGCGCCCATTTCGCGCAAGCGCTGCATGTTGTATCGAATACTGCGCGAGCCATCGGTATTTTGATCCCCATATTTAGGGTCGCCCTTACCTTGAATAACCACTACTTTGTCCCACGCAGCTTCCATTTCGTCTGCCACAATTTGGGCAATGGCGGTACGAATTTGTTGGCCCATTTCAGAGCGGTGACAGGTTATTTCAACCATGCCATCGGGGCGCAGAGCTATAAATAAGTTAGCGCGCTTTGCTTGCTCAGAGGGTTGCTCTAACATGCCAGCAAACGCTCTTGGTGCACTGCCTACAAAATAAGTGCCTAATACTAATGCGCCTATTGCGCTGGTTTTTAAAAATTCACGGCGGTTTAGGTCAAAGTACGTATTGTCGTTTTTCATACCTCTTCCCCTTGTTCATTTGGGTCAAAATACTCAACGCCCGCAATGGTTTTAGCCGCCGACTTAATCGCTTTATGAATACGCGGATACGTGCCACAACGGCAAATATTGCCCGACATATTACTCACTATTTCATCATCAGTGGGGTTCGGGTTAGCTGCTAATAAGCTTGCCGCTTGCATTATTTGCCCGCACTGACAAAAGCCACATTGCGGTACTTTATGCTCAACCCACGCTTTTTGTACAGGGTGGTCGCCTTGCTCGCTTAACCCTTCAATAGAGGTAATAGCACGCCCAGCCACAGCCGATACAGGTAATATGCACGAGCGCTGCGCTACGCCATCAATGTGTATGGTACATGCACCACATTGCGCCATACCACAGCCAAATTTAGGTCCGGTTAAATTTAATTCATCTCGAAGATACCAAAGCACCGGCGTTGACGGATCGCCTGTAAACTCATGTTTATTACCATTAACGGTAAGCGTGATCATATTTAACTCCTTGGCAAAGCGCTTTAAAGGAATTCCTTGTTGCGCGAGAACGGTTTGAATACTTGCTACTTTTTTAGCCTACCACTTAGATCAATTTTATTGAAATTTTTATCGGTAAGTGGCTGTAATAAGCTTTGATAAGTCGCTAAACGCAAAAACCGCCCTATGGCGGTTTTATGCATAAACTAAATGCTAGTTATTTAGTTAGTGCTAATTTAACCGCGGCCTGTGCATGAATTGGGGTGGTATCGTAAAGGGGCACCGTTGTATGTTGCGGCTCTACCAATAAGGCAATTTCAGTACAGCCTAAAACAATAGCCTGTGCACCTTTTTCAAACATACGCTCAATAATATTTATAAACTCAGCTCGGGCTTCATCATTAATAATACCTTGGCATAACTGATTGTAAATTATGTCGTGAACACGCGCTCGCTCATTAGGCTCGGGTATTAACACTTCAATGTTATGCCTATCGGTTAACCGCCCTTTGTAAAAGTTTTGCTCCATTGTAAATTGCGTGCCCAGCAACCCTACTCGCGTTATTTTATCGTGTTTTAACTGATCTGCGGTAGCATCGGCAATATGCAAAATAGGAATACTAATATTGCTGGCGATATGGTCAGCCACTTTGTGCATGGTGTTTGTGCAAATAAGTAAAAAATCAGCCCCACCAGCCTCTACCGATTTAGCCGCCTAGGTAAGTAACTTAGCTGTTTGTTGCCAATCACCTTGATGCTGCAGCGTTTCAATTTCGGCAAAATCAACACTCATCATAAAAACTTTGGCACTATGTAGCCCGCCCAACGCATTTTTTACACCCAAGTTTAACGCTTTGTAATAACTAGTGGTTGACTCCCAACTCATACCACCAAGCATGCCAATCGTTTTCATAAAATTGCCTTTTTAGTTTACTAAAAAAACTAAGCAGTTATCCTAAAATATCTTGATGAGCTGAGGGAGTAAGCTATAGCTATTTTTTAATGCCTCTTTCGGTTTTACAAACGATTACAATAGCGGTAATAAAGTTAAAGAAAATACCAAGAACAAACCAAAGTAAAGCACTTCGGCCTGTAGATTTAGCCCACCAAGCACTGAAAAAAGCAAAAAATAATACAGCCAATACACTACGATTAAATTCCTCTTCTAACTTTTCTGTGTCGTAAGACAAGCTCGATAACTCATTTTCTAACTCGTTGACCTTTTTAGTTAATAGCATAATTTCTTCACTTTGCTCATTTTGTGCAGTGACTGTTTCTATAGGCTGAGCGTATGCCAATAATGAGCTTGCAACCCACATCATAATGCAGAGTATAAATTTCATTTTATTCCTTTAAATTATTTTAACTTAAACAGGCAATTAACCAAATGACGTTAATTGAGGTTGAGATAAAAAACCAGTATTTAAAGCTTTTCTTTGTTTATTAAAGCTCTTTCTTTAACTGCAGATTGGCGAATAAAAAACATTATTACGCAGCCTGCAATATTCCCACCTATTAATAAATTGAGTATGGCTAAAGTAGTTATTTGATTAACTTTTCTCTTAGATACAGCCCATAAATGCCAAAAAGCATAACTACAAAGGCCAAGTACTGCCAAAACTAGCGCAAATGGATGTACACTCCCTTTTTTGAGAACAATAAATACCATTCCAGAAGCAAGAATTAGTGACAAAACGCAAAGTCCGACCAGAAAAAGCTTTACGAAAAAACCCAGAGTCGAAAAACTAAATTCATGTTTAGTTTTATTTAATTGAATAGTTTCTTTAGTCATAATATCCCTTATTAATAAAGTATAAACAGCTTATCAAATACCATTTGAGGTTCCTTCAAAATGGTTTCCATTTCCTCACCCAATAATTTCACTTAATAAACTTATTGTAAACAAGTAATTACCTAAATTTGAAAAGATATTAGATAGTGCTACGTAATAAAAAACGAGCCTAATTTGGCTCGTTTTTCTTTTACTGATAGCTGACAGCTAAAAACTAACCGCTTCACTATTCAACCACTTCGTTATGATTCCGGCTCATACCCCAAATTAGGCGATAGCCACCTTTCAGCCTCTGCGAGCGTCATATTAGTTCGCTTGGCGTAGTCTTCTACCTGATCCTTTTGCACAGCGGCTACGGCGTAGTATTTTGCCTCTGGGTGTGAGAAATACCAGCCCGAAACAGCAGCTCCTGGCCACATGGCGTATGAGCTAGTGAGCTGCATGCCAATGCGTTTTTCGGTATCGAGTAACTGCCAAATTTTCTTTTTCTCGGTGTGCTCTGGGCACGCTGGGTAACCCGGCGCTGGACGAATACCTTGGTAGTTTTCGCGAATTAGCTCATCGTTACCCAGGTTTTCATCGGGTGCGTAACCCCAATACTCTTTACGCACTTGTTCGTGCAGGTATTCAGCAAACGCTTCTGCGAGCCTGTCGGCAACCGCTTTAATCATTATTTTATTGTAGTCGTCTTGCTGTGCGTCAAACGAATTAGCTAAATCGTCTTCTTCAAGACCGCCCGTTACTGCAAACGCACCAAAGTAATCAGGTGTGCCTTTTGGCGCAATGTAGTCGGCTAAACAATAGTTAGCAAAGTCGGTTTTTTCAGTTTGCTGGCGTAAATGGCACGAGGTGCTTAACAGCTCTTTGCGGGTTTCGTCGGTGTAAATTTCTATGTCATCACCTACACGGTTTGCAGGGAATAAACCAATTACACCTAAAGGTTGCAAAGCACCTGACTTTTCGAGGTCGTCGAGCATGTCGTTAGCGTCTTTAAATAAGCTTTGTGCTTGTTCGCCAACGACTTCGTCGTCCATTATGCGCGGGTATTTACCAGCGATTGACCACGTCATAAAGTATGGGGTCCAATCTATATACTTACGTAACGTGGCTATTGATACATTTTTAAATTCGGTCACGCCCAGCTTTTTAGGCACAGGTGGCGTGTAGTTATCCCAATCAAGCTGGGCTGCGTTATCGCGAGCACGCTGTATGGTAACTGGCTTTGAGCGCGGCTTTTTGCGCGCTTGTTGCTCGCGTACTTTTACGTACTCGGCTTTAGTTTTTTCTAAAAAAGCTGGTTTTAGCTCTTTTGATAATAAACTCGATACTACGCCCACTGCACGGCTGGCGTTATTTACGTACACTACACCTTTGTCGTACTGTGGCTCAATTTTAACGGCAGTATGCGCTTTAGAGGTAGTAGCGCCGCCAATCATAAGTGGGAGCTCAAAGCCTCGGCGGGTCATTTCTTTGGCTACGTGTACCATTTCGTCAAGCGATGGGGTAATTAAACCCGAAAGGCCGATTATGTCTGCTTTTTCGTCAATGGCTGTTTGCAGTATTTTTTCGGCAGGTACCATTACACCTAAGTCGATTACTTCGTAGTTATTACATTGCAGTACTACGCCTACAATGTTTTTACCTATGTCGTGCACGTCGCCTTTTACGGTGGCCATAACCACTTTACCGTTAGTCGCGCCTTCTTCTTTTTCGGCTTCAATAAATGGGTCTAGGTAAGCCACTGCGCGCTTCATAACGCGGGCCGATTTAACAACTTGCGGTAAAAACATTTTACCTGCGCCAAATAAATCCCCTACCACGTTCATGCCATCCATTAATGGCCCTTCAATTACGTGAATAGGTTTATCGGCAGCTGCGCGGCATTCTTCTGTGTCTTCATCTATAAAGGTGGTTATACCTTTTACTAGAGCGTGTTCTAGGCGTTTTTCAACAGGCCATGTGCGCCATTCTAAATCTTCTACCCGCTCAGCTTGTGCCATACCTGAATATTTAGGTGCAAGCTCTACTAAACGCTCACCTGCACCGGGGTCGGTGTTAAGGATTACATCTTCTACGGCTTTGCGAAGTTCCTCGGGGATATCGTCGTAAACTGCAAGCTGGCCTGCGTTTACAATACCCATATCCATACCCGCTTTTATTGCGTGGTATAAAAACACCGAGTGAATGGCCTCGCGTACAGGGTTATTACCCCTAAACGAAAACGATACATTAGACACCCCGCCCGACACTTTACAGTGCGGTAAGTTTTGTTTAATGCGGCGTGTGCCTTCAATAAATTCTACGGCGTAGTTATCGTGCTCTTCTATACCGGTGGCTACGGCAAATATGTTAGGGTCGAATATAATGTCTTCTGGCGGGAAGCCAATCTCTTCTACTAATATTTTGTAGCTGCGTGCACATATTTCGTATTTTCTATCTGCGGTGTCGGCTTGGCCGTCGGTATCAAACGCCATAACAACAGCAGCTGCACCAAAACGTTTAATAATTTTAGCTTGGTGTTTAAACGGCTCCTCCCCTTCTTTAAGCGATATTGAGTTAACAATAGCCTTGCCTTGAATACATTTAAGGCCTGCTTCTATTACTTCCCATTTAGAAGAGTCGACCATAATAGGTACTTTAGAAATATCGGGTTCTGAGGCAATTAAATTTAAAAACTTAACCATGGCCGCCTTTGAGTCCAGCATGGCTTCGTCCATGTTTATATCAATAACTTGGGCGCCGTTTTCTACCTGTTCGCGGGCAACATTCAGGGCGGTCTCGTAATCTTCTTCCATGATTAGGCGTTTAAACATGGCAGAACCGGTTACGTTGGTACGCTCGCCGACATTGGTAAATACTGCAATTTGTTGGGTCATTGGCGGCTCCTTAATTTAAGTTACAGGCTTCAAGGCCTGATAAACGCATGCGAACATCAAGCTCTGGCAATGCGCGAGGTTTTACCCCTTCAAGCCCTTTAGCAAATGCACGAATATGCGCAGGCGTTGTACCACAGCAACCACCCACAATATTAATAAAGCCCGATTTGCCCCAATCTATAATCTCGGCTGCCATATCGCCCGCTTCTAGGTCGTACTCACCAAATTCGTTAGGTAAACCGGCATTTGGGTGCACTGAGGTAAATGTTTCGCATACGCGCGAAAGTTCCTCTACGTATTGGCGCAGTAAATCTGGCCCAAGGGCACAGTTAAGGCCAATTGAAATAGGCTTAATATGGCGAATAGAATTATAAAATGCTTCGGTTGTTTGCCCCGAAAGCGTACGCCCTGAGGCGTCGGTAATTGTGCCTGAGATCATTACGGGCAGTGTGCGCCCGGCTTGCTCAAATGCTTCTTCTACTGCGAATGAGGCTGCTTTTGCATTTAGGGTGTCAAATATGGTTTCAATAAGTATTAAATCAGCGCCACCTTCCATTAATGCAAGGGTAGACTCTACATACGCAGTAACCAGCTTATCAAACGTTACGTTACGGTAACCTGGGTCGTTTACATCTGGCGAGATAGAACAGGTTTTAGATGTTGGCCCTAAAACACCCGCTACATAGCGTGGTTTTTCTGGATTTTTAGCGGTGAACTCGTCACATATTGAGCGCGCAAGTTTGGCCGACTCTAAGTTTACCTCACGGCTTATACTTGCCATGTCGTAATCTTCCATCGAAATAGTGGTTGAGTTAAAGGTATTGGTTTCAATAATATCTGCACCGGCAGTTAAAAAGCCGCGATGTATATCGGTTATTAGCTCGGGTTTGGTGAGGCTTAATAAATCGTTATTACCTTTAATTAGTACGTGCCAATCTTTAAAACGCTCGCCTCGGTAGTCTTCTTCTTCAAGTTTATGAGTTTGGATCATAGTGCCCATAGCGCCGTCTAAAATTAAAATACGCTCTTTAAGCGCTTCACTTAGTTCGGCTTGTTTGTTGGCGGCTGTATTATTCGGCATAGTTGTTAGTCCTCACATCTTGGCTAACTAAATTAATATCATACGGTGTGGTTTGATACACGTAGTAATTTAACCAGTTCGAAAAAAGTAAAAAAGCATGGCTTTGCCACGTTTTTGACGGTTGCTTGCTTGCATCATCATCGGGAAAATAGTTTTCAGGTTTTGGCGCATCTGGGCTTTTTTGTAAATCACGCTCGTACTCCCCTTTTAGGGTGTCGGCATCGTATTCTGGGTGGCCTGTTATAAATACTTGGCTACCCGATTTGTTTTTTAATAAGTAAGCACCCACTCGTTCAGAGCCTGCTAATACAACGAGATCGTCACACGCATTTATTTTTTTTATATCAATGTGCCCATAACGTGAGTGTGGTACTAAAAAGGTATCATCAAAACCGCGGGTTAATGCCCCGTGTTTAAAGTGGCATTGATGAGTAAATACACCACACAGCTTATTGGGTTTTAAGTCGCGCTTTAAATTGTAGCTATGGAATAGCGCTGCATGAGCCGCCCAACACGAAAACAACGTAGAGGTAACGTGCTGCTCTGCCCAATCAATAATGACTTTAAGCTCTTCCCAGTAGGCAACATCTTCATACTCTAAATGCGCAAGCGGTGCGCCTGTAACAATAAGCGCATCGTAATTGTTATTTTTTACCTCTGAAAAATAGCGATAAAAGGTATCTAGGTGTTCTTCTGAGTTATTACTACTACGGTGAGTGTCTAGGCGCAGCAGCTCTACGTTTACTTGCAAAGGAGAATTTGCAAGTAAGCGAATAAACTGTACTTCGGTTTCTACTTTATTAGGCATTAAGTTTAATATAGCCAAACGCATTGGGCGGATTTCTTGCGTTTTTGCACGGCTTTTTGGCATTACGAATACGTTTTCTTGGCGCAAACGTGCAATTGCTGGAAGCTCATCCTTTACGGTAATTGGCATATTTTTAACTCCTACTCATAAAAACTTGTGCTAATTATGAACTGAAAGCAAAAAATATCAACCTCTAGATGTATAGATGTCTAAATGAAATTTATTCATTATTACTTAAGTATGTGGCAAGCAATGAGTCACCCCCTTAAAAAGAGGCTTAACTCACTGCATTTAAAATAATGAACTAATTATTGCTCACTAATATTAAATTTTGCTGAGGGGGAATTAAATACTCAGCGCCGTTTTTGGTAATTACAGCCATTTCTTCAACAGAAATGGTTTTAAACTCGGTGTTGTTTAAAGGCCAACTAAAAAAGCCATCAAAAGCAAACACCATTCCTTCTTTAAGTTTACGATGAGCAGCAGGCCTTACTTGGGCACTGCGAGAGCCACCTAAATTGGGCCCGGTATCGTGTGCAACATACCCTACTGGGTGGCCGGTACTCCATGGCACAGGCTCTGAGTTGTATTTATTCATTAATACGGTTTGAGCTTGATCCACGTCTATACCCCTTACGCCGGGTTTCATTGCATTAAATGCGGCAAAACCGCTATCTCGGGCATTAATCCAATATTGCTGAATGTTGGCTGGTGCAGAGGTTTCCCCTTCTTTAAGTACATAAGCAAAACGCTGAATGTCACTTACCCAGCGATTGTAGAGCTTTACGCCAAAATCAATTTGAATTACGTCGCCCGGCATAATGACTTTATTTGTAGAATGCGAATGCCCGCGATCGGGACCTGAATTTACGTTAGGATTTTGATCGGCAGCCCATGCATCGGTTACACCTTGTGCTTTCATTTTAGCTTTTAAAAATTTAGCTACATCGGCATCGGTGGTTTTACCCGGAATAATAGTTTTATAAGCCTCTATTTGCCACGTTGCTGAAAGCATTGCGGCCTCTTTCATTATTTCAACTTCAGCAGGTAACTTAATTGAAAGCCATTGATAAACAACTTCTTCGGAAGATACGAGCTTTGCTGTTTGCTTTGCGCCTAATAAGTTAGCTAATTGCTTGTATTGCGAGTGCGATAACCCATCTGCCTGTGCATTAAGATCAGAGACATTTATTGCTATACGCTCAAAGGGTTGTTTTTTTATAAACTCAGCCGCGTATTTTAACGCAGACACACTGCGTGGCACCGAGATCACTTTTTCATGTATGTTTAGCTCGTCGAGTGCTTTTGCTTCGCTTGAAGGTGAGTAGGCTACCGAATGAAACGCCCCTTTATTAAAATAAAATAAATATGCCGCTGGCGAACCTGCGTTTTCACAGCCAATATGGTCAGCCAATGGGTCGTTGTTATTTTCTCTACAAACAATAAGCCAAGCATCTACCTTAGCTGCTTTTAAAGCGTTTGGCAGGAGTTTATTTATTCTTTGTTTTCTTATTTCGGGCCAAGGAGAATCGACTGCGTTAGCTTTGGGGTTTGTGGTAAATAACGTAAGTAAAGCCAACATTGTTATTACTTTTTGTATAGTCATGGGTTTTTCTTATTTTTACTATGGTTTAAATACGTTAGCACACCCAAATAAAACTATACATTTAACGAGATAAAACGATAAAGATATATTCCCACCCGCCATTCGTTGACTGTTTCACCTCTCAACAACTACAATACAACATTAAAATTTTTTTATTATTTGAAGGCTTTCCTCCATGGTTTTACCTGATAAGTTTATTTTCTCGATGAGTCGAGTATCTAAAGTTGTGCCGCCTAAGCGTACAATTTTAAAAGATATTTCGTTGCACTTTTTTCCTGGCGCCAAAATTGGTGTGCTTGGTTTAAATGGTTCTGGTAAATCATCATTGCTACGTATTATGGCCGGTGTTGACCAAGACTTTGAAGGTGAGGCACGTCCTCAGCCTGGTACTAAAATTGGTTACTTACCACAAGAGCCAGTACTAGACGAAAGCAAAACAGTACGAGAAATAGTTGAAGAAGCTGTTGGCGAGGTAAAACACGCCCTTAATCGCCTTGACGAGGTGTACAACGAGTACGCAATGGAAGGTGCTGACTTTGACGCACTGGCTAAAGAACAAGGTGAATTAGAAGCAGTTATTCAAGCGCACGATGGCCATAATATCGATAACGTACTAGAGCGCGCTGCCGATGCACTTCGCTTACCTGAGTGGGATGCTAAAATTGAGCACCTTTCAGGTGGTGAACGCCGCCGTGTTGCTATTTGTCGTTTGTTACTCGAAAAACCAGACATGCTTATTCTTGATGAACCAACTAACCACTTGGATGCAGAGTCGGTTGCATGGTTAGAGCGCTTCTTACATGATTACGAAGGTACTGTTGTGGCAGTAACGCATGACCGTTACTTCCTTGATAATGTTGCTGGCTGGATATTAGAGCTTGACCGTGGTGAAGGTATTCCATGGGAAGGTAACTACTCTTCTTGGCTTGAACAAAAAGACGCGCGCTTGCAGCAAGAACAAAAATCTGAAAAAGCACGTCAAAAATCAATTGCGCAAGAACTTGAATGGGTGCGTTCAAACCCTAAAGGTCGTCAGGCTAAGTCTAAAGCTCGTATGGCGCAGTTTAGCGAGCTACAACAATCAGATTACCAAAAACGTAACGAAACAAACGAGCTATTTATTCCACCTGGCCCACGTTTAGGCGACCAAGTATTAGAAGTGACTAACTTACGTAAAAGCTTTGGCGACCGCGTATTAATAGACGACTTAAGCTTTACCATGCCTAAAGGCGCTATTGTGGGCATTATTGGTGCCAACGGCGCGGGTAAATCTACACTATTTAAAATGTTAAGTGGCGAAGAGCAGCCAGATAGCGGTAGTGTTAACATTGGTGAAACCGTACAACTAGCAACGGTTGATCAGTTCCGCGACGATATGGACGAAAGCAAAACAGTTTTTCAAGAAATATCTGACGGACAAGACGTTTTAAAAATTGGTAACTTTGAATTCCCAAGCCGTGCTTACGTTAGCCGTTTTAACTTTAAAGGTAACGATCAGCAAAAGTTTGTAAAAGACTTATCGGGCGGTGAGCGTAACCGTTTACACCTTGCTAAATTATTAAAAGCCGGTGGTAACGTAGTGCTACTGGATGAGCCAACCAATGACTTGGACGTTGAAACATTACGTGCACTTGAGAATGCTATTTTAGAATTCCCAGGCTGTGTAATGTGTATATCGCATGACCGTTGGTTCCTTGACCGTATTGCTACGCACATTTTAGATTACCGCGACGAAGGACAAATTAACTTTTTCGATGGTAACTATACTGAATACGAAGAGTGGCTCAAAAAGACCTACGGTGCAGAAGCTGCACAACCTAAGCGTATAAAATACAAAAAAATTGGTTAATAGCTAAATTAACTGAAATACCTTTAAAACCCTGCTTTACGCAGGGTTTTTTATGCCTTAAATAAACTATGTGTGTTTGTAGCTAGCAACTGTGTAATTTAAAGCTATGCTTATACCAATTTTATTTAAAATATTATGCATTTGATTGATGTTGAATCACTCGCTAACTAAATAAAAAATTATTTACATAGAACAACCATATGCCGTAATTTTAATGATTTTTAATGAGTTGTTTTATTCGCACTATTACTGAACACTAATTTGATGCTATTGATATTACTAAAAAAACAATAAGGCAGAGTCATGCAAGAACGTCGTCAATTTTCACGTATTTTATTTTCAACCGATGCGCACATAATTTTTCAAGAAAATGAGTACCCATGTACTTTGCTTGATATTTCATTGCACGGCGCTTTAGTCAGTAAATGTGATGTGTTAAATGATCAAATAGAAAATGATGCCATACTACGTTTTATTTTACCCGACAGCGAAATTGAAATAAAAATGGAGACAACGATTTGCCATATAGAAGCCAATCACATTGGTTTAAAGTGTAAGCATATTGATATTGATAGTATTACCTATCTAAAAAGACTCATTGAACTCAACTTAGCGGACGATGAATTACTTCACCGCGAATTAGCCATGCTTATTCACGACTCACAAAAATAGACACTTTGAGGGGAGTTGATTACCATAGGGAAAACTTTATAGCCTGTGTGAATATGACTCTAAACCCTCATTTACCGTTAGTTTACCATCCAAACTACTCGTTTAGTTTTGATCCTAAGCACCGCTTTGCAATGAGTAAGTTTGCTAATCTATACACACACGTTAAAAAACTAGGCTTAATTGGTAATAACCTCACACAACCTGTTTTAGGCTCTCCCGAGCCTTTAGAGTTAGTGCATTGCGACAACTACATTCACGATTTATGGAACAACCGCTTAGACGATAAAGCCATGCGTCGTATAGGATTACCTTGGTCAGCTCAATTAATGGCGCGCACATTTACTGCCCCGCAGGGCACATTACAAACCGCTCGCTTAGCACTAAAACACGGCATAGCCTGTCATCTAGCAGGAGGCACGCACCATGCGCACTTTGATTTTGGCTCAGGATATTGCATGGTGAACGACTTAGCCTTTACCACCCAGACCTTGATTAATAGCGGCGAAGTAACCAACGTGCTTATTTTTGATTTAGACGTACATCAAGGTGATGGCACCGCTGCTATGCTTGCGCATCAGCCCTATGCTTATACCTGTTCAATACACTGCGAAAAAAACTTCCCGTTTAGGAAATCGGCTAGCGATTTAGATATTGGCTTAGCAAATCATATGCAAGATGCCGAATACTTAGCCATTGTTGACGATACCTTAAGCTACTTACTTAAAGAACTGAACCCAAGCTTAGTACTGTACGATGCCGGTGTAGATATTTGGCAAAACGATGGCTTAGGTAAATTAGATATAAGTTGGGATGGGATAGCTAAACGCGATCATTTGGTTTTAAAACGCTGCCTTGAGCACAATATACCAGTGGCAACAGTTATTGGTGGTGGTTACGATAAAGATCATCTTCGCCTTGCACAGCGCCATGGCATTGTAGTTGAACAAGCGGCACGCTTTTAATATGAAATAAAAACTTAATATTGTCGTTCTTATTTGCTAACTAGAATAAAAACGACACCACAATGAAACACATTTTTATAGTTATAACACTTACCATTTTTAGTTTTGCGGTATTTGCAGAGCAACCTATTCAAGACTCAAACCATCCTGAACTCCCCCCCTTAACATTAAACATGGCCGATGGTACAAGTATAAAAACACAAAACCTATTAGGCGAACCTTATATTCTGCACTTTTGGGCTACATGGTGTCCTTATTGCAAAAAGTTACAACCCGCCCTTCAAAAAATACACGACATGGGCTTAAACGTAATAGCGGTAAGTTTTAAAGAAGATGATAACGCCTTCCCCGCCAAAGCATTAACCAATAGAGGCTATACATTTAAAACCGCAATACAAGCAGATAAAATTGCGACACAACTAGGAATACACGGCACACCAACTACGTTATTTATAAATGAAAAAGGCCATGTTGTTTGGGCTACTAATTCATCAGACCCAGATAATGCAAATATACATTTAAAAGCCCGGACTCTACTAAACTCAATTAAAGCTAAATAGCTTAATAATTAAGGGAGTTAATGTGTATTAAAATATGAGTTATATAAACTTTATACTACAATTTAAGCTCATAAATTGATTGGGGTTATTATGCGTTTACTATTTACTTTATTATTGCTTTTGCTAAGTACTACAGCGTTTGCTGAAGAAGAAGAAAAAGTAGAACTTCCACCATTAGACCCTAGCTACAATGCAGTTCACCCAATGGCACTTGTGAATAGAGGGTCTTCTATTTTTGCTATTAATCTTCCTTCTTATAGATCGCCACATGACTTGCAAGTTGTCTACGAAGTTAAAAATTCAAACGTTGCTTTTTTAAACTTTGCGAAAAATGCCGACATGATCACTATTAAGCCGCAAAAGTTTAATATTCAACATTTAATGCGCGGGGATGAAATAACAATTACAGCCGACATATACGAAGGTGATTACCGCCAAGGGGGCACTTTAATTTATGAAGCTAAACAACTTGAGCTTGATAAGCAACTGTACGCCAGAGAACTCAATGAGCTAAGCGAATCTTCGCAATGGCATGAGTACGATATGATTGAGCTAAATGGTACAGAGCGTATTTATGTACATAAAATTCAAAAAGCACCAAGCTTTAACCACCTAATTTTTGTGGACCTGGTTAATGCCTGTATGCAGAAAGTTCGCACATCAAAACGAGTTCCTCCTGAAAACGAACTTACTTATAAATTTATAAACTGCGGAACCTTAAAGCCTCTTTTTTACGATAGCGAAAGTTTACTTAAATAAAATAATTATGCCTAGGTATGATTGATAGGTACGAAGTTAATAAGAAAAAATGAAAGAAAAGGTATTTAAAACTGTTACATATACTGTTGATTAGTAGCTATAGGGAACAAAACTTAGCTTTGGGGCAGCAAAATAAAAACGGCTTAAACTCAACATAATTGAATTTAAGCCGTTTACACACTAATAATATCTTCACACACAATATAAAGATTCTGGTTTTAACTGCGTGGCAATTGTAGGGAAATAAAAACAACCCAAGCTAAGTCACCACCGAACTTGAGTTGCCTTTCACACTGACAATATCTTCACACACAATATAAAGATTCTGGTTTTAGATTGCGTGGCAATTGTAGGGAAATAAAAACAACCCAAGCTAAGTCACCACCGAACTTGAGTTGCCTTTCACACTGACAACATCTTCACACACAATATAAAGATTCTGGTTTTAACTGCGTGGCAATTGTAGGGAAATAAAAACAACCCAAGCTAAGTCACCACCGAGCTTGAGTTGCCTTTCACACTGACAACATCTTCACACACAATATAAAGATTCTTTGTGTTAGTTATACACTAACGAATTCTGGCCATTGCCTATAAACACATTTTACTTTGCTAAAGCTACTGATTAAGCTCTTAGCCGTCTCTATGGGTTAACTTTAGAGTTATTACTCAAATTTCACAAGCGATAAAAATAAACCTGATAGATGAAAAAAACTAAACTATAGACCTTAGTCTAATAGCCATGCTTTAAGTAACGATATATTTGCCTGTAAGGCACTCGGTAAATCTTTACTCTATTAGGCATAGAACAACTCAATGCCTCTGTATGAAACTAAGTAAACCATTATTCTTTAATGTTATTTATGACAAAACTAGTCTGTTTCTTATTAAGTAAAATGAATTTTTTAAGTTGAATGTGTATTCGTTCCCTGAACAGCAGGCACAAAAAAAGCGCTATAAAAGCGCTTTTTGTTCTAAAAAAATATTTAAATTATTTGGTTTTCTTTCCAAGCTTGCTCTTTAGCTAAGCGCTTTTTGCGCTTGTCACAAGGATCATCGCAATCACAGGCTTTATCGATGCCTACCGAGCCTAATCCACCGCAGCTGCTGGCCATCGATTTTCTTTGCACGATCATACCTACAGCCATTGCTGTAACAATTAAAATTAGTAAGCCAAAAGTAAGAAAAAAAAGTGACATTGCTTAGCCCCTATTGATCAGCAATAAATTAAGCCCAAACTATTTTTGAGCAGTTGTTATTATATACCCAACCTCTATGGAAATAAACCAGCTTTGAATACTTACAAGTAGGGTTCAAATGCAGGGCTTGAATACGTAACTAAGCCATCAGGCGATTTAGCAATTAGATAAACTGCTAAGTTATTAGCTTGTGCATAAGCTTGTGCTTTTTCCATACCCATAACTGTTAAAGCAGTTGCTAAGCCATCTGCGGTCATTGCACTTGGGTGTAATACTGTCACAGAAACTAAGTCGTGCTTAATTGGCATTCCTGTTACAGGGTCAATCAAATGGGTGTATGTTTCACCATCCATTATATAAAAGATGCGGTAATCCCCAGATGTAGCAATTCCCATTGTGCCGGGTAGTAAAATGCGGTGCACTTCACGCTTACCTGGCTCTGCGTCTGGTTGTTCTATTGCAATTACCCAGCCTTGTCCATTTGGCTTTTCGCCAGACATACGCAGCTCACCGCCAATCTCAACCATGTAATTAGTAATGCTATGGCTTTCTAGTAATTGCGCTACTTTGTCTATGCCGTACCCTTTAGCAGTTGCAGAAAATGATAGTTCTAGTCCATCAACTGTTTTTGCTAGACCTTGTTCATTTAATACAAGCTTATCTACACCAATATTTGCAACCATTGCCTGAAGCTCATCATCAGTGGGTCGTTTGGTCGGCTTTTTATCAGGGCCAAATCCCCATAAATCAATCAATGGTCCCATTGTTACATCAAGTGTATTAGTAGACTCACCGATACGAATGGATTCGCTTATAACGGCTCTGAAGTCTTCACTTATTGGCATAAATTGATTTGCTGGCAAGCGATTAAATGTATTTATCTCCGAGTCTTTAATGTATGTAGACATAGACTGGTTTACATCGACTAATACAGCATCTATTTGTTCTTGTATTTGAAGAGCAGATATTGCCTCTTGCTCGTCATAATATTTAATATGATAGGTAGTCCCCATGGTTTTACCTTCTAAATAGGTTTCCTTTGGGACCGATTCTGCGCATCCAGATAACAGTAAAGTCAGCGTAATGATAAATAAGGCGATTATGCCCTGGGGAGTATTTACTTTGTTCATAACAACCCTACTTAATAGGTTAAAAATTAATATATAAGAATAAAAAAACCTCGTAACACAGAGTGCTACGAGGCTGATATTTTAACCAAAACTAATCTGTTTTGATATGCGTGTTAGCCACCGAAATCATCTAATAAGATATTTTCGTCTTCAACACCTAAGTCTTTAAGCATATTGATAACTGCCGCGTTCATCATTGGAGGACCACACATGTAGAACTCACAATCTTCCGGCGCTTCGTGGTCTTTAAGATAGTTCTCAAATAACACGTTATGGATAAAGCCAGTATAGCCTTCCCAGTTATCTTCAGGTTGTGGATCTGAAAGCGCTGTGTGCCAAACGAAGTTATCGTTTTCAGCAGCTAGGCCGTCAAAATCTTCAACGTAGAACATTTCACGCTTAGAACGCGCACCATACCAAAAACTCATTTTACGCTTAGAATTTAAACGTTTAAGTTGGTCAAAGATATGTGAACGCATTGGTGCCATACCTGCACCACCACCTACAAATACCATTTCAGCGTCAGTTTCTTTAGCGAAGAACTCACCAAATGGACCTGAAATAGTAACCTTGTCACCTTCTTTAAGTGACCAAATGTACGATGACATTTTACCACAAGGTAGGCTTAGGTTTCTTGGCGGCGGCGTAGCGATACGCACGTTAAGCATGATGATGCCTTCTTCTTCTGGGTAGTTAGCCATAGAGTAAGCACGAATTGTTTCTTCGTCTACTTTTGACTCCAGGTCAAAGAAACCAAAATGATTCCAGTCGCCACGATACTCTTCAGGAACATCGAAATCGGCGTATTTAACATGGTGAGCTGGTGCTTCTATTTGGATGTAACCACCCGCACGGAAAGGCACTGATTCGCCATCTGGAATTTGTAGCTTAAGTTCTTTAATGAAAGTTGCTTTGTTATCGTTAGAGATAACTTCACAGTCCCATTTTTTAACACCGAAAATTGACTCTTCAAGTTCAATTTCCATGTCATTTTTAACATTTACCTGACACGCTAAACGACAACCTTCGCGGGCTTCACCTTTAGAGATGTGATCAAGTTCAGTTGGTAGAATATCGCCGCCACCTTCTTTAATGTGAACGCGACACTGACCACAAGAGCCACCGCCACCACATGCAGAAGATACGAAAATACCCGACTCAGATAGTGCACCTAATAGCTTACTACCTGCTGATGTTTTAATGGCTTTGTCTGCATCGCCATTAATACCGATGATGATATCACCGCTTGCAACTAGTTTAGACTTAGCACCAATGATGATTAAAACTAGTATTACAACGATAGCGATAAAAACACCAACGCCTAAGAAAATATCCATGATTGACCTCGCTATTATTACAGTGAAATACCAGAAAATGACATAAAGCCAAGACCCATCAAGCCAACAGTGATAAAGGTAATACCTAAACCACGTAAACCATCTGGTACGTCTGAATACTTCATTTTCTCACGGATACCTGCAAGTAATGTAATTGCAAGCGCCCAGCCCACACCAGCGCCAATACCATATACAACAGACTCGCCGAAGTTATAGTTACGCTCAACCATGAAGGCTACCGCACCAAAGATTGCACAGTTAACTGTGATCAATGGTAAGAAAATACCTAATGCGTTGTATAGTGGTGGAAAGAACTTATCTAATGCCATTTCAAGAATTTGCACTAGTGCTGCAATAACACCAATGAAAGTTAAGAAACGTAAAAAGCTAAGATCAGCTTCTGGGTAACCAAGCCACTCAAGTGAACCTGGAGCTAATACCGCGTGGTAAACCAAGTTGTTAACTGGTACAGAAATACCAAGTACAACAATAACCGCTACGCCTAGGCCAATTGATGTAGTTACTTTTTTAGACACGGCTAAAAATGTACACATACCTAGGAAGAACGCTAAAGCTAAGTTTTCAATAAAAACGGCTTTTACAAATAAACTAATATAATGTTCCACTTATCGCCCCTTACGCTTTAGCTTCTACTTGGTCTTTCTTATAAGTACGAAGTACCCAAATGAATAAACCAATGATGAAGAATGCACTCGGTGGTAAGATCAATAGACCCATAGGTTGGTACCAACCACCATTTTGTACTAATGGAATAATATCAACACCGAATAGTGAACCCTTACCGAATAGCTCACGAATGAAACCAACAGTAAGAAGAACTACAGAGTAACCTAAGCCGTTACCAATACCATCAAGGAAAGACATTAATGGTGGTGACTTCATCGCGTATGCTTCAGCACGACCCATTACGATACAGTTAGTAATAATCAGACCAACGAATACAGAAAGCTCTTTTGCCGTAGCATAAGAGAAAGCCTGCAGTACTTGGTCAACAACGATTACTAATGACGCAATAATCGTCATTTGTACGATAATACGCACTGACGATGGGATGTGATTACGAATAGTCGAGATAAAAAGGCTTGAAAATGCGGTTACCAAGGTCAATGCGATTGACATGATTAATGCGTTTTTTAAGCTAGACGTTACAGCCAACGCAGAACAAATACCGAGTACTTGAAGTGCAATTGGGTTGTTAGCGAAAACTGGCCCGAACAGGACCGCCTTCATTTCTTTAGTATCAGCCATTATTTCAATGCTCCATTACGTACTTTAGCAAGGAAAGGGCCAAAGCCGTTTTCGCCAGTCCAAAAATCAACCGCGTGATCAACACCGTTAGATGTTAATGTAGCACCTGAAAGACCATCGATTTTATGCTCATCACCGCCCGCAGTTCCTTTAACGATCTGGATTGGTAATTCTTTACCTTCCCACGTTGCAGTCCACTGTGGGTTTTGAATTTCACCACCTAGACCAGGTGTTTCGTTGTGCTTATAAAAGATGATGTCTTTAATTGTTTCACCATCGCTTTCAAGCGAAATAAAACCGTACATCAAACCCCATAAACCATAACCCTGGATAGGAAGAATAATTGCATCTGTAGAGCCATCGTCTTTTTTAGAGATGTAAACAGGTGCACGCTTAGTGATACGTTGTATACCAGCGATGTCCTTAATTCCATTCTCTTTTAAGGATTTGCTCAGCTCTGCATCATATTTGCTTTTTTCAAAGTCAAAGTCTTCTACAGGGTCTGCAAAATCACCGCTTTGCATATCAATAAAGCGTGTTTCGATTTTAGCTTCAAACGTTTCAGCAACGTTATCAACTTTGCTAATACCCGCGGCTGCTAAAATATTGCTTTGAATATCTTTTGCTTTGTTTGCTTTTTGCAAAGGGCGAAGTTGCACTGACGTTAGCGATACAATTACTGCACACACCAAACATAATGAGACAACAACAGCTAGCGTTTTGCCAATTGATTCGTTATTACTAGACATTACGTGCCAACCTCCGCTTGATATTAGCTTGCACTACAAAGTGATCGAATAATGGTGCAAACAAGTTAGCAAACAAGATTGCCAGCATGATGCCTTCAGGGTATGCAGGGTTAACAACACGGATCATGATAACCATAAAGCCAATAAGCGCACCGTATGCTAATTTACCTTTATCAGTAAATGCAGCAGATACAGGGTCAGTAGCCATAAAGAACATACCAAATGCAAAGCCACCTAGCACCATGTGCCAGTACCAAGGCATAGCAAACATTGCATTAGTTTCTGAGCCAATTGTGTTTAGTATTGATGAAGTAATCACCATACCTAGGA
Source organism: Pseudoalteromonas sp. SIMBA_162 (assembly GCF_046535955.1). Lineage (NCBI taxonomy): Bacteria > Pseudomonadati > Pseudomonadota > Gammaproteobacteria > Alteromonadales > Pseudoalteromonadaceae > Pseudoalteromonas > Pseudoalteromonas sp. SIMBA_162. The sequence continues at coordinate 132,230 of NZ_JAWJBQ010000003.1, forward strand.
ATACACCTAGCACAATACGCCAAGAAGCAATGCGCACGTAAATTAAGAACAAACCACCAATAAGTACAGCAAGCGTTGACGTTTCACCCATAGAACCTTGGATAAAGCCGTAGAACGCATTCCACCACATTTGCATGTTAGCGTAACCTAAGTCACCACCTAACGTACCTGCAAATGCTTGACCTAGCATTGTTGCACCAGAGAACGAGTCTACGGCAGTCCATACTGTGTCACCTGAAATTTGCGCTGGGTATGCGAAGAATAAGAACGCACGACCTGCAAGAGCAGGGTTTAAGAAGTTACGACCAGTACCACCAAATATTTCTTTCGCGATTACAACACCGAAAGTAATACCTAGTGCAACTTGCCATAAAGGAATTGTGGCAGGCAAAATTAGTGCAAATAGCACTGATGTTACGAAGAAACCTTCATTTACTTCATGCTTACGCACAGAAGCAAACAACACTTCCCAAAAACCACCAACAACAAACGTTGTTGCATAAATAGGTAGGAAGAAACACGCTCCGTAGAACATTTTTGCGCCCCAACCTGCATCGGCAGTCAAATCACCACCTAGTAGCTGGAACAAACCTACTTGCCAAATGTTAGCTAGCTCAAAACCATTACCAAGCGCCATAGCTGCTTGATGACCGATGTTGAACATACCAAAAAACATGGCAGGGAACGTCGCCATCCACACTAAAATCATCATACGTTTTAGGTCGATGTTATCGCGAACGTGAGTTGAACCTTTGTTTACATAACCTGGGGTGTAAAAAATAGTCGCGGCTGCTTCATACAGTGCGTACCATTTTTCGTGTTTTCCACCTGGTTCAAAATGCGGCTCGATATCTTCTAAGAAAGTTTTTAAACCCATTTTAGCCTTCCTTCTCGATCGTAGTTAAGCAATCGCGTAGGGCTGCGCCGTACTCGTATTTGCCAGGACAAACGAAGGTGCATAACGCTAAATCTTCTTCATCTAATTCAAGCGCACCTAATGAAATTGCACTGTCTAAATCACGAGACAATAAGTCACGTAGTAATAGCGTTGGCAAAATATCAAGTGGCATAACACGCTCGTAGCTTCCAAGTGGAACCATGGCACGTTTTGAACCACCCGTAGACGTTGTCATTTTGAATAAACGACTCGGAGTAAGGTGAGACAAGAATGTACGCGTTACAGAGAATTTATCACTACCTGGTGCAATCCAGCCAAACAATTCCTTTTCGCGACCTTCAAGTAAAACAGATACTTGAACATGGTAACGACCTAAGAATGCATGAACACCAGACGACGTAGCACCTGCAAGTACAGAACCAGAAATAACACGGTTATCACCGTCTTCTAATTCCCCTGCCACTAAGTCATCTAATGAAGCACCTAATTGTGTTTTCACTAAACGTGGATTTTTAACGCGAGGACCTGCAAGAGAAACGACACGATCTGTGTAAATTTCACCAGTAAGGAATAGGTGACCATACGCAATAACGTCTTGGTAACCGATATGCCAAACTTGCTTGCTAGCAGATACTGGGTCAAGGTTGTGAATATGAGTGCCTACAAGTCCAGCCGGATGCACACCACCAAACTCATGTACTTCTACTTGAGTAATAGATGAGCTAGGGATTTGGCTGCCAGCTTGCTTACAAACAAATACTTTTCCATCGGTCAAACGCGATACAACAGCTAAGCCAGCTTCAAACGCTTGCGCATTTTCAGCAATAATCACTGCAGGATCTGCAGCAAGAGGATTAGTGTCTATAGCGGTAACAAATATAGAGCTAGGATTTGCATCCACAGCCGCTACTTTGCTGAATGGGCGAGCACGTAGTGCTGTCCATTGACCTGACTGAATAAGTACTTCTTTAGCTTTTTCACGATCTAAGCTTGTAAGCTCAGATTCAGAGAAAGAGTCAAAGGTGATTTGCTCACTGCCGTTTACTTCAATAACAACAGATTGCAGCACACGTTTAGCACCACGATTTATTTCTTTTACAACACCAGAAGCTGGTGCGGTAAACAGGACGCCTGGGTTCTTTTTGTCTTCAAAAAGTACCTGGCCTTTTTTAACTTGGTCATCCATACGAATATGCATGGTTGGACGCATACCTATAAACTCTTCACCTAGCACGGCTACTCTTTTGACGGGTGAACCGTCGTGAATAACTTGCTGAGGTGCGCCATCTAATGGTAAATCCAGACCTTTTTTTATGTTGATCATACGCACTTGCACTACATTAACGGAAAGAAACTGAAAAATCGTACCAACCACGTCGCCATTTAAGCTACCCCAAGTTATTTCAATGTATAAAAGAAAAACTCGCTTTGGTTATTAAACAGGCAACGCGGTAAAAACTCTTCACATATTGCCTTAATTTTAACACCATTGTGGGTGACTATGCGAGTGTATTTATGAAAATTATACGACTGAAACGCTTATTTGGTTTTGTTAGCTAGATTTAATAAAATTTAAGTTAGACCAAAGTGGTAGCTTAAGCAAAGAATGAGGTTTTTTAATTGATAAAAGTCGCATGAAGCGACTTTTAAATTAGGGCATGTTGAATTTATAGGATTAAAGCTTACTGAATCTTAGGGCGGTACCTGTTTAGCAATAATACTTATTTATGGGCAATAACCACACAACATCAGTTCTGTATTACCGAAATGCCAAACAGGTTACTTAACATTTTACCAAAAAAGACAAGCAAGCCCTGACTATTCACTTAATTGATTAATCAATCATATTTGCAATTGCTTGAACTGGCTCTACATCTTGGTCGTAATCAACTGACTCAATGCCAAAACCAAATAAGCGTAAAAACTCATTGTGATAACCAACGTAATCTGTCAACTCGTCAATCGTGCTGGTATCTACTTTGTCCCATACTGCTTGGATACGTGCTTGAACATCGTCTTCAAGTTCTTTGTAGTTTTGAAATAAGTGTCCACCATCATCAAAACGCGGCGTTTCACCGTACAGGTTTTCGGTAAATAAACCATGAATTTGCTCAATGGTGCCTTCGTATGTTCCGTCCGCCTTCATTACCTTGAATAAAGCTGAAATATACAATGGCATAATTGGTATAGCAGAACTCGCTTGTGTTACAACAGCATTAAGTGATGAAACATACGCTTGACCATTTAACGCTTTAGTTGACTCTTTTATCGCAACCGTTGCACGGTCTAAGTCTTCTTTTGCTTTACCAATAGTCGCGTGCCCGTAAATTGGCCACGTTAACTCTTTACCTATGTAGGTGTAAGCTGTGGTTTTAAAGTCATCTGCTAGCACCTCAGCGTCTTGAAGGGCATTAATCCACATTTCCCAATCTTCACCACCCATTACTTTAATGGTGTTGTCGATATCGTCTTGTGTTGCTGCCTCTACAGTAATTTCGTCAATTTCACGCTTTGACGTATTTAGATTTTTTGTTGTAACTGCGTTGCCGATTGGCTTTAACGTTGATGAGTAAACTTCACCCGTATTTGGGTCAGTACGACGAGGCGACGCTAAACTGTAAATGACCAGATCAACCTTGCCTAAATCTGCTTTAATTGTATCAATTGCTTTTTGTTTTATTTCGTTTGAGAAGGCATCACCGTTGATATTTTTAGACCATAAACCGGCTTCGTCTGCCGCATTTTGAAAAGCAGCCGTATTATACCAACCTGCTGACCCTGTTTTACGCTCGGTACCTTCTTTTTCAAAGAAAATACCCAATGTTTTAGCGCCGCCACCAAATGCTGCCGTAATACGCGATGCCAAGCCGTAGCCTGTAGATGCACCAATAACTAACACATTTTTTGGTGCGTTTTTTAATGCACCTTGTTGTTTTACATAGTTAATTTGTTCTTGCACATGTTCACTACAGCCTACTGGGTGAGCGTTTGTACAAATGAATCCACGAATTTTTGGCTTAATGACCATTGATGATCCTATATCTTTTACTATAAAAATTAGCGCTAGTTTAAAGGCTAATACTTAAAACACTGATCTGATCAGTTAAATACGGTTGTAAATAACTGTCAAACCTCAATTAATCAATCTAATTTAGATCCACCTAAACAGTTTGGCGATGCTGGCGCTTCGCTGTCATGTTCAGTGTATTCGTCAGGAGTGTAAGTATGAATAGCCAATGCATGTATATGGTTTGCAAGCTCTTCTTTTAAAATTTCATTAATTTGACGATGGCGCTGCAAAAGGCGTTTACCTAAAAACTCTTCGCTTACCACAATAACCTTAAAGTGCGAATCAGTGCCTTTGCTGTGCATATGACTTTCGTTAATAACATTTAAATGCTTACACGCAATAGCATTGCTGATTTTTTCTTGGATTTGTTGCTGCATTGACATATAAAACCATTATTTATAGCTAATTTATGAACTTATCATAGCAAGCAGCCCTGCCCGTTGGCTAACTAAATTACGCAACTAGCCTTGTTTTATATACCTAAAGGTTAAACTTATTCGCGGGTGCACTAAGCTGGTTTGCTTTAAAATAGCATGCTGAAAGTCTCGCTGGCTATTGCCACTCATGACCAAACAACTACCACTGTGTAATTTTAGATCCGTTATTTTATTACTGGCCTTATCTTTTAGCTTTAATACTCGCTCTGCCCCAAGTGATATGCACACAATAGTGGGTTGCTGACCCAACTCTATTTCATCATCACTGTGCCACCCCATAGTGTCGTTGCCATCGCGATAATAGTTGACTAATAAAGAATTAAAAGGCTGCTTTAAATGTGCCTCTAACCTTTTTCGCATTGCCATTAATGTACTAGGCCAGGGTTCAGTTATTAACTTACTGCTTGAATAGCCGTATTCAATTTTATGGTCGCCAATAAAGCATTGCAGGCGTGGGATTGGTCCAGTTTTAGAGTAAACCGTGACTTCTGGCTGCTGCCACTTAAGTTTTTTTTGCAGATAATAAAATAAATCGAGGCTTTTTTGTGCGCTAAGCGCCTTTGTTTGATAAGAAAAGCCATTAGGCAACTGTTGGGGGTTGGCGTTTTGCCGTTGCATGTTAGAATTTACCTACATTAGTTTACTGATACAAAAACCACTATGACGACGCAAGCCCAGCTAGGCGATAAAACTTTTACTCTTGAACGCTTCCCTTTGGATCAAAAAAACCGCAGTTTACAAGCGTGGGATTCGGGCGATGAGTACCTTATCAATTATGTTAACGAACATCATCCTGATTGTCGCTCATTGCTTATTTTAAATGACAGCTTTGGTGCTCTTGCCTGTAGTTTTAATCAATTAACGGTTTGTTCAGTTAATGACTCGTATATTAGCCACCAAGCCGCAGCATATAATTTACAAGAGAATAAGCTGTCTACTGTGCAATTTACGCAATTGGACAGCCTCTCGGCACTTCCAGAAGACGTAGATTTAGTGTTAATCAAAATACCACGTAATGTTGGCTTTTTGCAGTTTCAATTAAGTGAGTTAAGCGAAGTTCTTGCACCAGGCACACCTGTTATTGCAGCTGGTAAAACGAAAGATATTCATAACTCAACAATTAAGGCGTTTGAACAGTTTATTGGTGAAACTAAAACAAGCTTAGCGGTGAAAAAGTCACGCCTTATTTTAAGTAGCGCAAAAGGCGGCTATAAAGCTGCTGATTACCCTGTTTCATGGCAACTTGAAGGCACCGAGTTTAATATTACAAACCATGCAAATGTATTTTCGCGTGATTCGTTAGATATTGGTGCGCGCTTCTTTTTTAACTACTTGCCGCAAACACCAAAAGCTAAACAAATTATTGATTTAGGCTGTGGTAATGGCGTAGTTGGTGTTATGACCTTAGCGCGCTGCCCTAAAGCCTCTGTAACGTTTGTTGATGAATCGTACATGGCGGTCGAGTCTGCACGACTTAACGTAGAGCAAAACATGGCAGAACGATTTGATGATTGCGAATTTATCGAAAACGATTGCCTAACCGGCTTTGAAAAAAACAGTGTAGATATGGTGCTATGTAATCCACCATTTCACCAAGCACAAGCGGTTACTGATCACATTGCTTGGCAAATGTTTAAACAAGCTAAAGACACGTTAAAAGAAGGTGGTGAGCTGCGTATTATTGGTAATCGTCATTTAGATTATCATGACAAGTTAAACCGTATGTTTGGTAACTGTAAGCTATTAGGTTCAAACAAAAAATTTGTGGTTTTAAGTTCAACTAAAAATAGTGGGGTGTTATAACAATGACAATAATAAACCGTATATTTGGCTGTGCTGCATTTTGTATTTTAGCAGGCTGTGCAAACCAACCAAGCCAAGTCATACTTAACCCGGTTTACCAAAATGGCCAAGTGAGCACTATAAATAGTAGCCTGAGCACGAGTGTTATTGATGTACGTGGCGATACTTCTACCCTGACTCTAGTTGAGTCAGACAAAACCAAAACATTTGCAAGCCAAGGTATTACAGAGTCGATTAAAAGTGCACTAGACAGTGCACTTAGTCGTAATGGCGCGAGCATTTCAAATTTAGCCACCACTCGATTTGAGCTAGATATAAATGCCTTACAAGCAGTGGTTACTGAAACCTTAGTAAGCCATAAAAGTGAAGCAAAAATTGAACTGAGTGTTCGCGTAATCCGTGCTACAAGTAATTTTACAAAAAAGTATAGCGGTAATGCAGCGCTAGAAGGCCCGCTTGGCCATGACAGGGCTAAAATAGAAGGTCAACTCAATAAGTTGACTGAACAAATGATAACCCGCATTGTGTCAGATCCTGAATTAATACAGTTTTTAGAAGGTTAACCATGAAACGACTTTTTATACTTTGTTTAGCTCTTTGTTTTAGCGCAGCAAGTTTAGCATCCCAAGAGGGCAGATTTGTACAAAAAGACAATATGTTTCCACGTGTTGAAATAGTGACATCACTAGGCAGTATTATTGTTGAGCTAGACCGTTCTCGAGCCCCTATTACAGTTAATAACTTTTTAACTTATGTATCAGATAAAAGTTATCAGGGTAGTATTTTTCATCGTGTTGAGCGCGACGAAGAAAACGAACGCGATTTTGTTATACAAGGTGGTGGGTATGATAAAGACATGGAAGGCTTACATCAAAACGATCCTATTTTTAATGAAAGCGGGAATGGTCTAAAAAATGATATGTACAGTATTGCCATGGCATACCAAGACAGACAGCCGCATTCAGGTACTCGTCAGTTTTTCTTTAATATGGATAACAATGACCATTTAAATCCTGGAAGAGACTGGGGATTTGCGGTGTTTGGTACTGTAATGGATGGATACGAAACCCTTGATAAAATTATGGCTGTTAAAACAATTTACAACGAAAAAATTGGTTATGACTTTGTGCCAGAAACACCAGTGGTCATTTTAAATATTAAAATGATTGAGCCAACACCATTATAATTAATGAGGTGCGGTATAGCTGCACCCACTCGCCAATGAAGGCCCTATGAGCAACACTCTCTCTTTCAGCGAATACTTTTCGTATTTTAAAGATAAACGTTTAATTAATGTGTTTATTTTTGGTATTAGCAGTGGTTTTCCCTGGGTATTAATTGGCTCTGTAATGTCGGCATGGCTAAAGGATGAAGGCCTGAGCCGAAGCATGATAGGCTTATTTGGTATTGTATTTGGTGCCTACAGCATCAACTTTTTGTGGTCGCCCTTAATCGATCGTACAAAACTGCCTATTTTATATAAGTGGCTAGGCCAACGCCGTAGCTGGATATTGTTTTGCCAAAGCTTTATGTTTTTAGGCACATTACTTCTTGCTGGCCTTGACCTCAAAGCTAACTTGGCGATTGCTGCAGCACTGTGTTTATTAATTGCAATTGCATCTGCTACACAAGACATTGCGATAGACGCATTTAGAATAGATACCCTAAGCGAAAGTGAATCACACAAAGCAACGGCTGCCGCAGCCATGGCCACCTCAGGATGGTGGACAGGCTACGCGTTATTGGGTGCGATTCCATTTTATATGGCAGATATTCCTTCACTCGGTTGGCCACAAGTTTACTACTTTTTAGCTGCTGTAATATTGGTATTAATGGGAGGAGTGCTATTTGCTAAAGAGCCCGCCTCTAATAGAGAAGCCGTTCACGAAGAACTAGAACGTGTTTACATTGAAAAGCTTGCTACTATTAATCAAACACCTCTCAATAAAGTCGTTGCCTGGTTGGTTGTTACAGTAATTGACCCTTTTAGAACATTTTTTGCAAAGAACGGGGTTAAAACTGCACTCGCATTACTTGCTTTTATTTTCTTATTTAAAATTGGCGAAGCGTTTTTAGGACGAATGTCGATTGTTTTTTATAAAGAAATAGGTTTCAGCAATAGCGATATAGCTACTTTTTCAAAAGTTGGCACCGCAGTGCTCACCATTGCCTTTACCTTTGTAGGCAGCTTATTTAATCAAAAATATGGCATTGTGAAAGGGTTATTTGTTAGTGGTGTAGCCATGGCTGCATCTAATTTAGCTTTTTCTGCTATTGCATTAGTGGGCCCTAACTTAGGTTTATATGCTTTTGCTATAGTAATTGATGGCTTTACACAAGCATGGTCTCTCGTTGCTATGGTCGCGTTTATATCTATGCTATGTGACAGAGCGTTTAGTGCAACACATTATGCGTTGTTGGCGTCGCTGGGGAATTTAGGAAGAACATTGCTTTCGAGTTACAGTGGGGTTGTAATTGATGATTGGCTAATGGGAAATTGGTCGTTATTTTTTGTATTAACCGCTTTAATGGTGCTCCCCTCTTTACTATTTTTGTATGCAATAAGACACAAATTGTATGAGCTTGAGAAAAACTACCATAGTAGCTATTAAGCTTAATGCATCCATGCATTAATATTTTGCTTAGCACATTTAATATGCCCCTGAATGAACTAAGCAACACACTATTAATCTACTTTAAGCAGGCTTAGTGCTTCATGTGGGTCAACTTCTAGCGCTGTACAATAACGAACAAACTCAACTACATCTAAACGGCGTTCTTGATTTTCAATTTTGCCGATAAACGAGTGAGGCGTTCCAAGCACCTGTGCAAGGCTTCTCATTGTATGGCCTTTTTCATGGCGTTTGCTTTTAAGCCATGTTGTTAACTTAGCGTTCTCTTCTGAAGAAACAGTTTTCCCCATCATTTTACATCTCCTACTAGACGATTAGACAACACCACAAAAGCAGCAGTCGTTACCATAGCTGTAGGCAAGTAAGCAGTAACTTATGTTTTAAATAGCAATCTATCGCTTCTCAAAGCACTGGTTGCTACTCACTCCCACCCACATAGCTAAAAACGACGCTTAAAATGTGGTAAAAGGTTTTTGTTATTAGAATGAAATTTTGCCCGTCTCATTCTTGGATACATTATATACTATTAACACTTTGGTTAAATAGTTAATTGCTCGCCTTAGTCAAAATCAACCCCAGTGAACATTTACAAACACTGAATATTTCAGCTAAGTTATCAAAAACATTAAAAATAATATTTTTATTATAAAAATATAAATAGGCATTTTTATAACAAATTTATTTCATGTTAATGTTATTCGTTTAATATTAGGCAATAATCAACACAAAAAAGGTTACATAATGTTCAGGCTTCTTTTTTTATTACCGATTATTTTATGTGCAGGGTGGTACTTATTCTTGCGCTATAATGGCGTGCCAATTAAGCAAGGTAAAAAAGGGTTTATGTATATTTTAGTACTATCTGCATTTGTACTGGGCTTTTTTGTATTGATGATGCAGATCACAGAGTATGCCCCCTCTAATTTATAGGCATAAAAAAAGCCGCTAATGCGGCTTTTTTTATTAGTCTGTGTTTACACACTAAAACTTGCACCACAACCACATGTGGTTGTTGCGTTCGGGTTAGATACAAAAAAGCGTGCACCTTCTAAGCCCTCAGTATAGTCAACTACACCGTCAACTAAATATTGAATACTCATAGGGTCAACCACTAGCGTTACGCCATTTTTTACAATTTCTAAATCGCCAGGATTTGCTTTTTCATCAAAAGTAAAACCGTACTGAAAGCCAGAACATCCACCACCCGTTACGTAAACACGCAGTTTTAGTTCTGGGTTTTCTTCTTCATCGATTAATTGTTTAACACGAACAGCTGCTGCATCGCTAAACTGAATTGGTAATTCTTCTGACATTTTAAAACCCTCAATATCGTAATGGCGTGATTATCTAATACCCGAGTGTTTTAATCAAGTATAGTCAATTAACGCTTTGCTCTAAGTTATACCCATAAATACATTAAAAATGACTGTATATCGCTTATATTGACTGAAAAAAAACAGCACTTTAATATGCAACTAGTGGCATGTTAAACAAGTAATTATTTTAACTAAAAAAACTTCGTTTTATTATTTGCCATAAATAGCTAATTTAAGTTAATAATTTTATAAAATCACAAGGACTTAGTGGTTGGCTTTTGCTAAAATACAGCTGAAAAATGCACTGAGGAAAAAATGCATGTGGCTGGAGCAGCTCAGGCGTCGACTCGCACAACCTAAAACATCTGTACAATTATGCCTTTTAGGCGTAGTTGCTGGGTTAATTGCTGCATTTTTTATTATTTTATTCCGCTTAACAATTCTCTTTTTTCAAAGTTTATTTTTAGAAACCCCAGACGACTTTACAACCTTGCCAACTCTTGAACGTGTTTTAATGCCTTTAATTGCAGCATTTTTAATTGCGTCATTTGCCGCTTTTACTGGTTTCAAACATTATCGGTTAGGTATTCCATTCGTTATTCATCGTATTAAACGTCATTACGGGCAAATGCCTTTATACAATACACTCAACCAATTTGTTGGGGGGGCTTTGGCATTAATCAGTGGTTTTTCGGTTGGGCGAGAAGGCCCATCGGTACATATGGGAGCAACGGGCGCCAGTATTTTAGCCGATAAACTCCACTTACCCCACAATGCCATGCGTACATTAAGCGGCTGTGGTGTTGCTGCGGGTATTGCAGCATCCTTTAACACGCCTCTTGCCGCCGTTATTTTTGTTATGGAAGTCGTGTTAAGAGAGTACAAAGTTCATATTTTTGTCCCTATTATGCTTGCTGCAGTAACAGGTGCACTTGCTACTCAGTTCGTATTTGGGGGAGGGTCAGAACTTGCACTCATAACAATTGCTCCTTTGAGTGGTTGGCACTATCCATATTTAATTTTATGCGGTATGGCACTGGGCGCTATTGCATACAGCTTTAATCAAAACTTAATGTTAATTATTAAAACATTTAAACCTTTAAGTATGTTTCCTCGTTTACTCATTGCAGGTTGTATCGCAAGTTTAATTGCTTATGCCGTTCCCCAAGCAATGGGATCTGGCATGAGCGCGATAGCTATTGCGGTGGAGTCGCCAGATAATGTGCAATTACTCACCACTATTTTAATTGCTAAATTACTAGCAACTTTATTTGCTATAGGTTTGGGTATACCGGGAGGGTTAATTGGTCCTGTTATTGGGTTAGGTGTTTTAGTTGGGACTATGATGGCGTTTTTTGCTCAGTTTATTAGCCCTGGTACTGATATTGCCGGAACTTATGGTGTATTGGGCATGGCGGGGTTAATGGCCGCCACATTACATGCACCACTTGCAGCGTTAACAACAGTAATGGAGCTTACATCGTCGCCAGAAATAATTGTCCCAGCCATGCTTGTGATAACAACAGCTTATGTAACCGCATTACAAGTGTTTGGTAATCGCTCTATATTTTTGCAGCAACTTGATTTTCAGGGACTTCCCTATCATGTTTCCCCTGCCACAGAGGCGCTGCAAAAGGTGGGAATTATGGATGATATGGATGAAAACTTTAAATTGCTTTTTTCAAACGACAAAGAGCAAATAAAAAATACACTCGATGCCATGGACAGCCAAACGCCATTGATTGTGTTTGACGAAGAAAACGGGTATCGACTTGCAGAATACGATTTAAGCTTAATGTCTGATCAAGCAATCAACCTGAACTATGTAAACTTACAAGGTATTAGCAGTCAAGCAACGTTAGCTGATGCCTTTGATATACTAAAAGATAAGCGCAGTGGCGCTTTATATGTATACAACCTGTTAGATAATCAACAAATAATGGGGCTGTTACGTTGGGATCAAATTCATCATATTTTAACCATCCGTAACAGCTTACTATAAATAATAAGGGTTATTATGAGCGCATTACTGATTTATAAAACGCTGCATATATTTTTTATGATTGCATGGTTTGCAGGCATTTTTTACTTACCACGGTTATTTGTTTACCACGCAATGAGCCAAGAGCGTGCATGTAACTCTATGCTAAAAGTAATGGAACGCAGGCTCCTTTATTTTGTAACGCCATTTGCTATTTTAACGGCTGTTTTTGGTGTACTAACGATTGTGGAATATGGCCGTGAATGGTTTAAATACAGTATGTGGCTGCACTATAAACTAGTGCTAGTTATAATTTTATATTTATACCACGCGTACTGCTTTAAATTACTAGCCGACTTTAAACACGACAGAAATACTAAAACAGATCGTTTTTACCGAATTTTTAATGAATTACCTGTTATTGCATTACTTATTATAGTTGCACTGGCAGTAATTAAACCGAGCCTTTGAGTTATTTGGTATAAAAAATACCGCATTAATTACACACGACTTAAAATCTAATATGCGCGATTGCGTGCCCCATATTATGGATTATCGCGCCCTTTTGAAAAACTAGGAATAACCCCATGTTAAGTTTCCAAGGTGAACATATTCTGTCTGTTAATCAGTTAGACAGAGACTGCATTGAACGTATTTTTGCAGTAGCAAAAAAGATGGAGCCTTATGCTAAAAAGCAAAAGCAAACAACGGTGCTTGAGGGCGCCATTTTAGCTAATTTGTTTTTTGAACCCAGCACACGTACGCGCGTTAGTTTTGGTACCGCGTTTAACCTGCTTGGTGGAGGCGTGCGTGAAACAACAGGCATGCAAAGTTCAGCTCTTGCTAAAGGTGAATCTTTATACGATACAGCCCGTGTTATTTCAGCCTATGCAGACGCGGTAGCTATGCGCCACCCAGACGCAGGCTCGGTTAGTGAATTTGCCGAAGGCTGTACCGTACCTGTAATTAATGGAGGTGACGGCCCAAATGAACACCCCACTCAAGCACTGCTAGATTTACTTACTATTGAACGTGAATTACACCGCTTTGATCAAAACATTGATGGTATGCACATCGCTTTGGTTGGCGATTTAAAATACGGTCGAACTGTTCATTCGCTATCAAAACTATTGTGTCATTACAAAAACGTTAAATTTTCAATGGTGGCACCCGATGGCTTGCAAATGCCAACCAGTATTTTAGATGCAGTAGAAAATGCTGGTCATAAAATAGAACTAGTGAACAAAATGGAAGGTAACTTAGCGGCCGATATCGTGTATCAAACACGTATTCAAGAAGAACGCTTTCCATCTCAAGAAGAAGCAAATAAATACCGTGGCGGATTTAGAATTAGCCAGTCAATTTATAACGCTCACTGTAAGCCTAATTCAGTGCTTATGCATCCGCTTCCTCGTGATAGTCGTACTGAAGCTAACGAGCTTGATAACGACTTAAACAGCAACGACAATTTAGCTATATTTCGCCAAGTACAAAACGGCGTATTAATTCGTATGGCATTGTTTGCTTTGACACTCGGCGTAGAAAACAAAGTTGAGCAATATGAAGTAGACGTGCCTTGGTTTAGCCGTAAACGCGACAGCTAACCCTTTTTTAAGTGACAATTTATAGGATTTTTCATGACAATTAGCCAAGACTTATTTGAACGCGCTCAAACCTCTATTCCTGGTGGCGTAAACTCACCAGTGCGCGCTTTTAATGGCGTAGGTGGCACACCATTATTTATCACAAAAGCAGAAGGTGCATTCACCTTTGATGCCGATGGTAATCGCTATATCGATTACGTAGGTTCGTGGGGCCCAATGATCATGGGCCACAATCACCCTGCTATAAAAAAAGCGGTTCATGAAGCAGTTGAGAACGGCCTTAGCTATGGCGCGCCAACTGAAGCTGAAATTTTAATGGCTGAGAAAGTAAAAGCGCTTGTACCATCAATTGAAAAAGTACGCATGGTTAGCTCAGGTACCGAAGCAACTATGAGCGCAATTCGCCTAGCGCGTGGTTTTACTAATCGTGACAAAATTCTTAAATTTGAAGGCTGTTACCACGGCCATGCCGACTCACTTTTAGTTAAAGCGGGCTCAGGTGCATTAACTATGGGCGTGCCTAATTCACCAGGTATTCCTGAAGACTTTGCTAAACACACATTAACAGTATCGTTTAATAACATTGAAGAAGTGAAAGCTATTTTTGAAAAATACGCTGACGAAATTGCCTGTATTATCGTTGAACCGGTAGCGGGTAACATGAACTGTATTCCACCTGTTGAAGGCTTTTTAGAGGGCCTGCGCGCAGTATGTGATGAATACAAATCGGTGCTTATATTTGATGAAGTAATGACCGGTTTTCGTGTAGCTCTTGGTGGTGCACAAGCGTATTACAACATAAAACCTGACCTAACATGTTTAGGTAAAGTAATAGGCGGCGGCATGCCGGTAGGCGCATTTGGCGGCAAAACTGAAATTATGGATTACATTGCTCCTGTTGGCCCAGTATATCAAGCCGGAACACTGTCTGGTAATCCAATAGCTATGGCTGCAGGTTTAAAATCATTAGAGCTATTAAGTGAGCCTGGATTACACGACAAACTAGAAGCTATTTCAAAAGCAATATGTGAAGGCTTTGAAGCAGGCGCAAAAAAAGCAGGTATCGCACTTACAACAAACTACGCGGGCGGCATGTATGGCTTTTTCTTTACTGATGCTGAAAAGGTAACCACATACAAACAAGCGACTGAGTGTGACCTAGAGCGTTTTAAACGCTTTTTCCATCTTATGCTTGAAGAAGGCGTATACCTTGCGCCATCAGCATTTGAAGCTGGTTTTGTATGTGCTGCGCACACGGAACAGGAAGTACAAGAAACTATAGCTGCAGCAGAGCGCTGTTTCGCAAAACTTTAATCGCAAGCATTGCCTAAACGGGGTTTATATACCTACTTTTAAAACAGGCAATCAATACTAAAGATTGAAAAAGCCCTTTAAGGGCTTTTTTTATTTGTAAATATATATAATTGAATGATAATTAAGCATAACAAGGTCTACTTATTTTCACCCTACTTTATTAAATACAAGAGAGTCTTATGTCTGGATTACGGCAGTTAGCTGCGCCTGCAATGCGCTTAATGGCGAATCTAAAATACAAAACTAAAATAAGCATCACGTTTGGCATTCTCTTGATCCCACTAGCACTAAGCATGTTTTTTTTGGTGTCGTTATTGAGTAAAAGTATTGATGTGTCGAAAATGGAACAGCAAGGTTTAAAAGGCTATCGGGCAATACTTACCAATCAAATACAAGGGACAACCGATAAAAATATAGATGTGGCACGCTCGCTGGGCTTTAAAATTAAAGACAGCGAAGTAGACGATGTCCTTGAACTTATGTCTATTCAATCTAACTTAGCGCTAGATAGCGAACTTGCCAGCGCCTATTTAAATCGTGCATTGGTAACCCGTGTCCCTGCTTTTATCACTCAAATAAACCTAACTGCCGTGAGCGCAAATACAGTACTGAACAATAACCAATTTACACCAGATACCTTTATTGCACTTTCAAACCTAAGTAAATCGTTACCCCAATTTGAGCAGCAACTTTTAAAAACACTAGCTATTGCAACGTCAGCGGATAAATCGGTAAATAAAGCGCTTTCTCCCACTTTAAATGAACTACAAAAATCAGTCTCAGCATTTAAGAACGCGATAGATAAAAAGCTACTAGAACCCGACGATATAGAGTTAACTCAGCGTGAATTTTCAGCACTCACTGACGAGGTTCAAAAAAATATTAGCACTTTAATCAACATCAGTATTCCAACTCTAGAATCCTTAATTAGTAATAAAATACAAACCCAGCAGTGGACCCGAAACACCGTATTAGTTGCCTCAATAGTGAGTTTATTATTTGCACTTTATTTAATGGTTGGGTTTTATTTTGCAGTCGTTGATACCATAAGTCGCTTCACTAAAGCAGCCACTAAAGCGGCTAACGGTGACTTAAAAGCAACCCTTAACTCAATCGGGAATGACGAAATGAGCGTTATTGCTGAGCAATACAACGCCCTACTCAATGCCTTTTCACATCTACTTTCAGATGTTAAAGCCAGCACCAAAGAGTTATGCGATGCCACTCAGTCTCTTTCGCATGCCAGCAGTCAAACCAGTGACGACGTAATAAAACAGCAAACACGGGTAAATGCAATTAGCCATGCATTAAGCGATATGGCGCAAACTGCACATACAATTGAAGAATCGGCTCATCAAGCAACCCTCACCGCTCAAAATGCCGCAGAGCATGTAAAAGAAGGGTCGAGCAATACCATGGAGCTTGCTCAATATATGCAAGATTTAAAAATGGAGTTTACCGAAAGCCAACAAGCACTCGACCGACTAGCCCAAGATAGCCAAGAAATAAGCAAAGTCAGTAAAGGGATCAGTGAAATTGCCGACCAAACAAACTTATTAGCGCTAAATGCAGCAATTGAAGCGGCCAGAGCCGGTGAACACGGACGAGGTTTTGCGGTAGTCGCAGATGAGGTAAGAACACTTGCGTTACGTACTCAAACACAAACACAAGAAATTCACCAAATTATCAGCTCTCTGCAAAAAGCATCTGACGATACACAAGTTAAAATGCGTTCAAGCGTTGAAAAAATGGAGTTATCTGTTGAAGCCGCAAACCAAACAAATACGGTACTGCAAAGTGCGGAAAGTAGTATGGGTGATATAAAGCATCAAGGCGAGGTAATCGCTGAACGAGTTAAACAACAAGCCAATGCGACAACTCAGGCTCTAAATGACTCGCAAGAAGTTAATAACTTGGCTGACCATACACTCGTCTCAGCACAATCAACGCTGCAAGACGCGGAGCAGCTCTCACGCTTATCGAACGACTTAACAACGTCAATGCGCTTTTTTAAATCTTAGTTATTAATATCTATAAACAACACAGCCGCTAAATAGCGGCTGTGTTGTTTGGGTTGTCATTTTATACAGCGCGGCCTTGGCTCAAATTCACTCACTCTTAATGGAAGCTGTATCACTTTGCCACATCCTGGCGGAGCTTGTTTACCTGTGTGTTCGTTTACAAAAGCCCAACGAATTGAAGTTGGACGAGTATCAGCAATAGCTTGTGGGTTAAGTGGTTTTAAATAACGAATATAAGCCTCAAGTGCCCCTACGCTGCCAGTTAAACCTGTGCTTTTATTATCATCGCGGCCAAGCCATGCAACAGTTACCGTATTTTGATCAAATCCAGCAAACCAGCTGTCGCGCAAATCGTTGCTGGTGCCTGTTTTGCCAGCTAATTGAATAGACGGAAAGTGTAAGTTTAACCGCCTTGCTGTCCCGTCTTTTGTTACACGCTTCATTGCATATTTGGTCATGTACACAGAAGCTTCATCAAAACGAGGCTCTGCACTCACCTGATGTTTATATAGCACGTTACCTACCGAGTCGGTAAGTGCTGATATAGACGTCAACTTCTTATATTCGCCATCATTTGCTATGGTGGTGTAAAGCTGGGCAACATCAAAACTAGATAACTCTAAAGCACCTAAGAGTAAAGACGGGTATTCATCTATTTGATCTTCCACTCCGAGTGATTTAAGCGTGTTTGCAACTTTATCCACTCCTATATCTAAGCCTAAATTAACAGCAGGTATATTAATACTATTACTAAATGCTTGATAAAGCGGGATTGCACCACGGTATTGGCGATCAAAATTTTCAGGCTGCCATACATTACCTTCTTCGTTTGTTACCTGTAACGGCGAATCATCAAGTAATGTGGCTAAATTATAATTTGATGATTGTAGTGCCGTTAAATAAACTGCGGGCTTAACCAAGGACCCTATATTTCTTTTTGTATCCAGTACTCTATTAAAGCCTGAATATCGAACGTCACGCCCTGCTACAAGGGCCGATACGCCACCTTTATCTGAATTCACAGAGATCATAGCAACTTCAAGCTTATCTGTTTTAGGGCGTTTCTCTAAATACGGTAAGCTTTTCTCAACCGAATTTTCCATTGCTGTTTGTTTTTGTAAATCAAAGTAAGTAAACACCCTAACCCCAGCATCTAGTATTTGCTGGTCGGGTAGTAATTTATTTAATTCACGGTTCACCAGTTCTAAATACCCTGGGTATGATTTTTGTAAACTTTCTTTCATTGGCGCAATATCTATTGAGCGCTTAAGGGATGCTCGGTATTCTTTTGTGCTTATTAATTTATTTTCCACCATGAGGCGAAGTACTAAATCGCGACGCTCCATAGTGCGCTCTTTGTAGCGGCGAGGATTGTAATAAGACGGCCCTTTCACCATAGCTACTAGCAACGCTATTTGGTCGTATTCAAGCTCATCTACTGGTTTTGAAAAATAAAACTCAGACGCCAAGCCCATGCCATGCACGCCTTGGTTATAAGATTGACCTAAATAAACCTCGTTTAAGTAGGCCTCTAATATTTGGTCTTTTGAGTAACGATAATCAAGAATAAGCGCAATAAACGCCTCATTGATTTTTCGCAGCAGCGAACGTTCACGGGTTAAATATATATTTTTAGCGAGTTGCTGCGTTAATGTACTACCGCCTTGGACTGTTCGCCCTGCTCTAATATTGGTATACAAAGCGCGTAAAATAGAAAAAACAGAGACACCGTGGTGCTCATAAAAATTACGGTCTTCCACTACTAGCAAAGTGTCTTTTAACATAGCAGGGAACTTATCAAGGGGAACAAATTCCCTATCTTGCTTCGAATCGTTACCAATGCGGGCTATTTGAACAGGCTCTAATCGAGCGTTGTTCAAGCGCCTACCAAATTTATCTTTTACAGAGGCTACCTTTTGCCCTGCAAAACGCAGTTCAACAACCTTAGACTCCTCCAGCCCATCATAAAATTCAAACTCACGCCGATAAATTTTAATGCTATCGGCCGTTTTTACGTATTGGCCGGTCCGGCTGAGCCTATTAACAGATGAATAATTTAGACGTTCGAGTTCAAATTCCACTTCTTGACTTGATAAGAATTGCCCTGGGTAAAACTGCATTGCACGCGCATACACTTGAGCGGGGAGTTGCCATTTATTTCCTTCAAATACACGTGTGGTTTTTGAATCTAAATAAATAATGTACATGGCCATAGCAATAAAAACAGCCAAACTCAGCTTCCAAAAAACTGACCATGTTTTTCTCATAAATGAGCGTTTAACAACAGTAGTTGCCGTTTTTTTTGTAGATTTGGGTTTAGCTTTACGTGGCGAACTGCTTGCTTTCGTTGCACGTTTAGAAGGTGTTTTACTACTAGGTGTTTTTTTATTATCAGCCATGTAAGTGTAATGTGTTCCAACGGTTTATTTACAAAGGGGAGCTTAGCATATTGGCCATAACCCTAACACCTGAAAAATTAACCTTCCCTGAAACGAAAAAAGCTCTACCTAAAGTAGAGCTTTGATGAACACACTATATAAATTTAGTTATTACGAACAGATACAAACTCAGGGTAAGCTTCTACACCACAGTCGTGCTGATCCATACCGTTTAGCTCTTCTTCTTCTGTAACACGTATACCCATTGTGTATTTTAATATAGCCCACACAATAAGTGATGCTACAAAAACAAATGCCAAGATAGTTACTAAACCGATTAACTGATTGATAACGCTTGCATCACCGTTTGAAAGTGGAACCAGCATAATACCTAATGCACCACATACACCGTGTACAGAAATAGCACCTACTGGGTCATCAATCTTAATTTTATCTAAAGCTATAATGCTAAATACAACTAATGAACCACCTAGTAAGCCTAGTAAACAAGCCATTAATGGAGAAGGTGAAAGAGGGTCTGCGGTAATAACAACTAAGCCCGCTAACGCACCGTTAAGTACCATTGTTAAATCTGCTTTGCCCCATAATACTTTACATACAAATAGTGCTGCAATTGCACCCATTGCCGCAGCCGCGTTAGTGTTAAGTAAGATTTGACCTACAGCCGTTGCGTTTTCTTTATCAGATAGTAATAACTGCGAACCACCGTTAAAACCAAACCAACCCATCCACAAAATAAATGTACCTAAAGTAGCAAGCGGTAAGTTAGAACCTGGAATTGGGTAAACTTCACCATTTTTACCGTATTTACCTTTACGGGCACCTAGTAAAATTACACCAGCGAGTGCTGCTGCTGCACCTGCCCCATGAACAATGGCAGAACCTGCAAAATCAACAAAACCCATTTCAGACAAGAAACCACCGCCCCATGTCCAGTAACCTTCCATTGGGTAGATAAAGCCAGTTAAAACAACAGTAAATGCTAAGAAAGCCCATAGCTTCATTCGTTCAGCAACCGCACCCGATACAATTGACATGGCTGTTGCAACGAAAACTACTTGGAAGAAAAAATCAGACTCTAAAGAGTGGTCGGCATCAGCTGCTTGCGTACCAATTAACGCACCCAGTGATGGCATGATTCCGCCCTCAGCGTTGTCTACATACATGATGTTGTAGCCAACTAACAAAAACATGGTACATGCTATTGAATAAAGCGCGATGTTTTTAGTTAAAATTTCAGTGGTGTTTTTAGAGCGAACTAAGCCTGCTTCCAACATGGCAAAACCTGCTGCCATCCACATTACCAATATACCCGATATTAAAAAGTAAAATGTATCGAGTGAAAATTTAAGTTCTACGATTGTATTTTCCATAAGCCCCTCTTAAATTGCCTCTTCGTCAAGTTCGCCAGTACGGATACGAACAATTTGATCTAAGTCGTACACAAAAATTTTGCCGTCACCAATTTTGCCTGTTGATGCAATTTTAGTGATAGCTTCAACTACGCGTTGGCAATTTTCTGTACGAGTTGCAATTTCAAGTTTGATCTTTGGAATAAAATCGACTTGGTACTCTGCACCACGATATAACTCTGTATGACCTCGTTGACGTCCAAAACCTTTAACATCAACTACAGTCATCCCCTCAATTCCTAAATCAGCGAGTGCTTCACGCACATCATCTAATTTAAATGGTTTTATGATTGCACTAATCATTTTCATAGCGGCCCCCTCGGACTCTTTATTGTTATCCTGTTGGGTTACATAATCCAACCTTTGTGCCACTATTTAATCTAATTTAAAAACAACAACTTAATTAATACACTTTGCTTTACCACAAAAAAAACGCACCATTTAGGTGCGATTTTTTAACAACTTAGCTACATTGGTGCACATGTCACACTGCACCAAAATTTAACACGTATTTATCCTATGCAATTTCTACCTTTACTTTTTGCTTCATATAACGCCTTGTCGGCAACACGCATCGCATCTTTTAAATTGGTATTTTGAAACTCTGCAAGCCCAATACTCGCTGTTATCGTGCATGGCTTGTCACTGATAGAAAAATCGTAACTCGCCATTTTTTTTCTAAATGCTTCAAGGTACTCGTGAGCTCTCGCTAAATCTATGTCAGGTAACACAATGGCAAACTCTTCTCCACCGACTCTTGCTACCGTAAATTTTGCAAAGGTTGAGCGAATAAGTGAGCCAACCTGTTTAAGCGCCTGATCGCCCCCTTCGTGACCAAATGTATCGTTTATACTTTTGAAAAAGTCCACGTCGAGTAAAGCAAGCGTATTATTTTGATTTTTATTTTTTAATAACTTTTCAGCATATTGATAAAAATAACGTCGATTGTATAAACCGGTTAAGTGATCTCTAAAAGCACTTTCTTTGATATCTGCAATCAGTGATAACTGCTCCATTGTTTGCAACACCCTGCAATGAAACTCTTCATTCATAAAGGGTTTAGTCAAAAAGTCGTTTGCGCCATATTTTATAAAGCGTGCTGATAAACCGTGCTTGCCCGCTCCAGATAAACCAATTACAGCTAAATCGTCTCGTCCTCTAAAATTACGAACTGCTTTAACTAGTTCAAAACCATCCATTGTTGGCATGGCGTAATCGGTCATAAGCAGCTTTATGTCTGGATCAGCTTTTAATATTTCAAGTGCTTGCTGCCCGTCATTCGCGGTGCTTACATCAAACAATTGCTTTTCGAGCATTTGCTTCATTAACGAACGACTCAACATAGAATCGTCCGCAATTAATGCCTTACAACCTTGGTTTCTTAAAAGTTGAGAAACCAACTTAACGGCATAATGATAAGAATCACGGTTATCTTTTATAACGTAATCTACCACACCATCTTCTAGCATTTGCTGACGTTTGTACTCGTCTATTTTTGATGTAAGCACAACCGTAGGAATTGCTTTAGAAAGCGTATATTTGGCAACTTCGCCATTTGGGGCATCGGGGAGAGTCAGGTCAACAAGCGCTAATGAATAGTCGAACTTTTCTACGTGATCCTGACATTCAGCTAATGACCAGGCAAAATCGACGGCAACATCTAAATACTGGGCAGTTAAGTGGCGTAAAACCTGTTGGACTACTTTACTGTCTTCAACCACTAATACTCTTTGCATAGACCTTCTCTTTGTTCTCATTATTTTTGCAGCATCTGCTGCAAATACAAAATAATAAAACTTACTGGTACCACACTTTAAGCAGCAAAAATAAGTAAATAAAAAACATCCCAGAGTCATTGTTATTTAACACTTTAAATATTAAAGCACATTCCATTTACCAGCTTGTAAATCAATAACCGTAATAAAAACAAACTTGCTGGCAAATATACCCGATTTTAATTCTTAGCTAAATAATTAAACAAAAATTTACACCATAAATAATTGATTATTTTACTTATCGGGTTATGTTAATTAACTCAACCATTAATATCGGCAGCTAGTCTCATTACTTTTGTTATTTAGCTTATTTTTATCTTTAATAGGTTATCAACTATAATAAGGACACCTCATGAAGCTTAGTCGTATTTTACCAATCACGGTTTTTGCATTAATGCTCAGCCCGCTTGCTGATGCTAATAATCAGCGCCGTATTGATGTAGACAGTAAAGTAGTCACCCAACACAAAGCTAAAATTAATGGCCAACGCTTTAATTATACGGTTGCCACAGGCACTCAACCCGTATGGGACGACAAAGGTGATGCCGTTGCTACGCTTCAATACACGTATTACACGCGCGATAAAGTTGAAGATAGAGCCAAACGCCCATTGCTCATTTCTTTTAATGGTGGCCCTGGCTCAGCCTCAGTTTGGATGCACTTAGCCTACACAGGCCCTCGCGTATTAAAAATTGATGATGAAGGCTACCCTATTCAACCCTATGGTGTTAAAGACAACCCGTACTCTGTGCTTGATGTTGCCGACATTGTTTACGTAAACCCAGTAAATACAGGCTATTCGCGAGTTATTGAAAACGAAAAAGGCGAAATGCTTTCGAAAGCTCAACAAAAAGACATGTTTTTTGGCGTTAACGCCGACATTAAATACCTTGGCGAGTGGTTAAATACTTTTGTAAACAGAACAGAACGTTGGCGCTCTCCAAAGTTTTTAATTGGCGAAAGTTATGGCACAACACGCGTATCAGGCCTTGCACATGAATTACAAAATAGCCAATGGATGTATATCAACGGTGTTGTATTAGTGTCACCAACAGACATTGGTATCAAACGCGAAGGCCCAGTTAAAGCGGCAAATCGCTTGCCGTACTTTGCAGCCACAGCGTGGTATCACAAAGCACTAAACGCCGACTTACAAGCAAAAGACTTAGATGAACTCCTTCCTGAAGTTGAGCAGTTTACTTTAAATGAACTAATACCAGCATTAGCAAAGGGCGGTTTTTTAGCGCAAGACGAAAAGCGTCGTATTATTAAAAAAATGGCTGAGTATGCAGGCCTTTCAGAAACCTTTGTCGATCAAAACAACCTCGATATCCCTACACAATTCTTCTGGAAGGAATTATTGCGTGACCGAGGACAAACAGTCGGCCGTTTAGACTCTCGCTACCTAGGTATAGACAAACGCGATGCTGGTGACTCACCTGACTACTGGGCAGAGCTGACTTCATGGTTGCACTCATTTACGCCTGCGATTAATTACTACCTACGCGAGGAGTTAAACTATAAAACCGACATCAAATATAACTTATTTGGTAACGTTCATCCTTGGGATAGAAGTGGCAATAATACCGGTGAAAACCTTCGTCTTGCGATGGCTCAAAACCCTTACTTGAATGTAATGGTACAGGCGGGTTATTACGATGGTGCAACTAATTACTTTGATGCCAAATACACAATGTGGCAATTAGACCCAAGTGGAAAAATGAAAGACCGTCTAAGCTTTAAAGGCTACAGAAGTGGGCACATGATGTATCTTCGCCACGCTGATTTAGAAAGCTCAAATAACGACTTAAGGGAGTTTATACAAAACTCACTACCTAAAGAATCTAGAGCAGCCAAATATTAAAATATTGATCAACCACCTATAAATGGCTTACCTGAGTCATTTATAGGTGAACACCCTTCCAGTTTTGCAATAACTTATTTAACGGTTAGTTCGCGTAAATTACAACTTCCAACTTTAATAACCGGTTCGATTGCGGTGTAGCTTTTAGTTTCTAACATTGTGCGTAAATTAACGAGCGTTTTAAAGGTACTTTTAAGCCCCACTTTATTGTATAGCCACGTTGGTATATTTCCCCCTGGTAAAGCATAAACCTGATACTCAACATTTAAATCTTCGCCCTTTTGTGTAAGTAACCAATGTGCATTTAGCGTTTTTATTCTAACTACCCGCTTAGTTAACGGTAACTCTTCAGGACGCGATTCAATAGAAAGCTTAGTTTGCTGAGGAGATAATCTTGAATAACACGAATAGGTAACGGCATCACGGTTTGCCACAGGCCAAGGGGAGTCGATATAGCTATAAACGAGGTTTTCTGAAGGGCTTAAAGCTTTAATTACACGTACCTTAGACGTGTTTTCAAGCCAGCTTGAAGCAATACGCGTATCACTTAATAGATCTAAAAAGTCATTGGCTGTTACATCTTCAATATTAAGCTGACCTTTTACAATAAACGTATCATCAGAGAATTGCTGATATTCAATGCTTACTCCTTGCTCGTTTTTATATAAAAACCAACTGGGCTCAGAGTAAGCGTTAAAGCTTAACAAAATAATTAATAAACTAATGCACTTTTGCATAGGGGTTAATTTGCAAAAGTGCTTTATCATCATTTTTGCCAATAAGGCGCTATGTCATAAGAAGCAAGTCTACTTTGCTCCATTGCACTGACTAAATATTCAGACTTTTGCTCAAGCCAAGATTGAATTTTTGCAAGTTGCTCATCGTCTTGGCCTGCGCATAATTGCTTTAAGTACTCAAGGGTACTGAGTTCATAAACACCATGCGAAATATCTAACCACGGCAACCTAAACTCAAGACGCTCTTCTTTATCGAACATCGATCCTAAGCAGTTACCACTTAGCAAGCTGTTTTCAAGCTGCATTCGTAAATTAAGGTAGTCAACTACACCTAGCGTTTGCTCTTTAGGCAATAATTGATGCAGGTTTTTCCAGTCTTTATTAAACAATCTTTCAGCAATAGAAGACACTGGATTTTCTGCAGCTTGGAGCTCTACCTGCCCCCAATCTTTTCGCCATTGCTTGTCAATCAACCACGTTGTTAACGAGAGCAATAAACGATTGTAACGAGCACTATGAAAAAGCGCATTAATGTCATCAATACTAGGCTGCAGCTCTTTTAAATCGTTAATAACTTGCGCCAAAGCTGGCGCCGCATTTATTTTTTTATAAAATGCATGGCGTTTTGACGTATAAGTTTTTAACTGAATTGCATTTTCTACCCATGCTAACTCACTCAAAAGCCACTTAAGCTCAGTACGAAGCTGTTCAGTACTGTCCTTAGAGACTATATCGTCAAACAACCAAAAGGTATGACGAATTAAACTAATACCATCAGTTACCCTTTTTAAGGTTTTTAAACTCGGTTTATCGAAGTAACACTGTTCATGCTTTTGCACAAACCGAATACCAAAGTTCATTGCTTCTTTTAAAGCGCTTTCTTGGGTTGCAGAGCGAGGAAGCTTAACAAAGCCAATCGACTTACTAGGCTTAAGCGGATTGTCGTCGGCTAAACGGTAGCCACGTGCTGCTTTTGAATACAAACCGAGTCGGATACAGTTTTGGCTAACTAAGATATCAGCCAAAGCAAACAGCTCATTGCGGCTGCCTTCAATTAATTCTATTTCCAACTCGCTGATCATCTCAACTTGCCCAGAGGCTGCGATTTCGCCTTTATCAAGCACCACTTCAATTTTTGCACCAGCTTGCGTTTCAATTAACCACGTACGGCGAATAAAGTTAGTGCTGAAAATAGGATACAAATTTTGTGAAATTGCATCTACTTGCATGCCATGTGGCCAAATATCAGCACTAAACGCCATTAAATTAGGGCGGCTGGAATCAATAGGTAAGTTATATTCTGGGCGCTGATGAAGGCCACCTACAACTTCGCCGGCAAGCTTGATAGTTTGTTCGCACTGATTGTCAGAACAACGGGTTCTAAAGCCAATATCAAGTGCTCGTAGTTCACGGCTTGGCGTATCATAATAGGCATTTTGCAAACTACGGGATGGTTTATTTATAACCGTTTTAGCAAATTGAGTAATTAGTGAGGGGATCAGTGGGACAACGGCATCTGATACCAAAAATTTCAGTTCTATCTCAGTATCCATTCGGTCTGCGGATTACCTTTAAAAAAAATAAGTAGTCAAAATAAACAAAGCGCTCTAACAATGCAAATTTTTTAGGCTTATTAAGTGCTTTAATCATGTCAGGGTTACAATATCAGCCTTGCTTTTAAAAGGCTAAATCCCTACTATCTTGCATTATATGTGAATTAAAAAACCATGTTCATAACGGACTCAGTAAGAACAACAAGGTAGATAAATGCTAAAACATTGTTTATTCGGGCTACTTTTAACAGCCACTACGTTTATAAGCTACGCACAAGATGAAGCACAAACAGCGAGCTCATCAGATGCAAATACCGCTTACGTTATTGATAATTTGTATACATTTATGCGTTCAGGCGCGAGCAAAAATTATCGACTACTTGGCTCTGTAGACGCAGGAACAAAAATAACCGTACTATCTAGCGAAGAAAACGGCTTTATTAAAATAAAAGACGATAAAGACCGCGAAGGTTGGATTGAAACTAAATTTATTTCTACTACACCTGGGTTACATCAACAATACCAAGTTTTAAGCAGCGAAATGAGCACCATGCAGGAAAATTTACGCCTTGCTCAAATAGAACTACCGCAGCTACAAAAACAAAACCAAACTTTAACCGATCAAAACCTGCAATTATCTGCGCAAATTACAAGCCTGCAAACAACACTCGCGCAAGAGCGCACGCAAAAAGAAGCCGCCAGTTCAAAAGAAAAACGCCAACTACTAACCTATGGCGGTGCGATTGCATTTTTGGGTCTGTTTTTGGGAATTATTTTAACCATTGTTTTGTCGCGCCGTAAGCGTTACGAAGGTTGGGCATGAATAAATAAAATGAAAATTGTTTAATAAAAAAGCCGCTACTTGCGGCTTTTTTATGGGTTTTTATTCGGCTAGAAAGTTTAAAGCAACAACAAACTACCTAAACCTAAAAAGGTCACAAACCCAACAATGTCGGTAACCGTAGTTAAAATAACAGAGCCTGATAACGCTGGATCTATTTTCATTTTGTCTAAAATCGATGGTATTACAACTCCCGCGAGCGAGGCCGCTACTAAGTTTAATAAAATAGCGACTGTAATCGTTACACTTAACATCAAATCGTTAAACCATAAGTAGGTAAGCAAGCCAATTACAAATGCCCACACTAAACCGTTAACAGCCCCGACTCTTAGTTCTTTTTTAAGTAACGCATTGCGGTTTGAATCAGTCACCTGCCCCAAAGCCAAACCACGCACGATAACGGTTAATGTTTGGCTACCCGCAATTCCCCCCATTGAGGCTACAACCGGCATAAGTACCGCTAAAGCAACCACTTGTTCTATAGTGGCGCCAAATAAACCAATAAACCACGATGCTAAAAATGCAGTGGCCAAGTTTATACCTAGCCAAATACCACGGTTTTTGGCACTTTTTCGCACACTGGCAAATAAATCTTCGTCCTCTCGTAAACCACCGGCCTTTGCGGTGGCTTCATCGGTTATTTCTTGGCGAAGTTCGTAAGCAGAGGCAATTGTTAATCGCCCTAATAATTTATTATCTGAATTTACAACCGGCATAGCCATTTGCTCAGAGTGAATCACCACTTCAGCAGCTTCATATAAATCATCGTCTGCATGCAACGATGAAAAATCATGATTTGCTAGTGTCATTAAATTATCGTTATCGTGTGCTTTGATAAGATCGTTAATGGCCACTTCACCAATCAAACTGCCTTTGCGGGTCACTAAATAAATGACTTCACTGTATTGCGGTACACCTTTAAATAAAAGCTTTTTTGCGCCACCAGCTGTTAACTTGTCAGACACTTTTAATATATCAAAACCTAGCCAGTGACCGAGTTGTTCTGGTGGGTATTGCTGTGCTAAATCGTACTGCTTGGTTTGCGCTTCATCTAATTGCTTTTTTGCATAGTCGACAAACCGCTCAGGTATAACTTCTTCTAATTCGAGTAGCTCTTCTACATTTACTTCATCAAGTAATTTAAATGCATCACTGTCATCAAGTGTTTGCAGTAACCATAAACAACTGTCAGGGCTTAAATTTACAAAAATTTCATGCTGTGTATCTTCGTCAAGCAATTGCCAAATTTCGAGTCGCTGCTCTTTGGGTATTGCTTCAAACAATAACGATAGATGCTCTGTAGAAAGTGTGCTTTGTGCGTCGATCAACAGTTTATTCTTACGTTCTGTGGTGTCGCATTGCAGTAAGTCGTTTATGAGCTGTGGAAGCTGATCTACCGGATACTCAATCATTAAAAAAACCTTAAAATTAAAAAGCACATTATTTACAGTTTACCTTCTCAATTAAAAATTGCAGGAAAAACCGTACTTTATTAAAGATGTGCATGCTATTTTTCGCATTGTATGGGCAAAGCAAAGACGGTACTAATTATTTTTATATAAATTAAAAATATGAAATTAAGGTATTAGAAAACATAAAGGGAAAGAAGTTGAGAAACTATGAATACTAAAGTACACAACCATTATGTATGTTCTAAGATGAGTGAGATTAAATTTCGATTAATAACCCTTCATCTTTTTTTACTTTTTCAATAACCATATAAGTATGGTGTGTGCCTACACCGGGGATATCAACTAAGTCTCCCAACACTTGTCTGTACTCTTCCATATTAGATACACGTATTTTTAATAAGTAATCGTAACCGCCTGCGACCATGTCACATTCTACAACTTGATCTATCCTTAATATGTGTTCTTTAAATACTTTAAATACAGCAGTATTTGAGGTAACCAACGACACTTGAACATGAGCCACTAAGCTTTGGTTTAACTTAGCTTCGCTTAATTTAGCATAATAACCCTCAATATAGCCTTCTTGCTCTAATCGCTTTACGCGATCAAGGCATGGGCTTGGGCTTAAATTAACCTGTTTTGCTAAGTTAACGTTAGAAATTCTGCCGTTTTTTTGCAAAACGTCTAAAATTGCTAAATCAATGCGATCTAGCATGCGTAATCTATTTGGATTTGTCATACAGAATTTTATGCGGATAAGTTAAATTTATGCCCTGTAAATTATCGTAAATCGACAAATTTAACCAGCATATTCTGCTGAATTTTATTTAGAATGCACTCTCAATATCACTGGTATTTTATTGGTAATTAAATTTACTTTAAATCTTAACACTGCTAAGGGTTGCTTATGTTATTCAACGGCGATTTAACAACTGACTGTCCTATAAGACAAAAAATCCGTGACTTTTACCGCATAGACGAAAATGCGGTTATCGATCATATTTTACCGCTTGCAGAAGTAGGCGTTAAAGCACGAAGCCGTGCTTGGGAAAGAGCTCGCCAAATTGTTTTAAATATTCGTAAAGAACAAGATGGTCAAGGCGGTGTAGATGCGCTACTTAATGAGTTTTCGCTTTCAAGTGAAGAAGGCGTCGTGTTAATGTGTTTAGCCGAAGCGCTGCTTCGCGTACCAGACAAAGAAACCCAAGAAGCCCTTATTCGCGACAAGTTAGCAAAAGGTGATTGGAGCTCTCATTTAGGTAGTAGCGACTCTTTATTTGTAAATGCATCATCTTGGGGTCTATTAGTAACCGGTAAAATGGTTAACTACACAGATAAAACCAAAGACCAACAGTTTGGTATGCTTAAAAAGACCATTGGTCGTTTAGGTGAGCCAGTTATTCGCAAGTCTGTGAACTTTGCAATGAAAATTATGGGCAAGCAATTCGTTATGGGTCGTACCATAAACGAAGCAATTGAACGTGCTGCCGATACAGAGCAAAAAGGCTATGTATACTCTTACGATATGCTTGGAGAAGGCGCACGCACAAGTAAAGATGCTAAACGCTACTTTGACAGCTATATGAATGCAATACACTCAATTGGTAAAGCGGCAAATGGCCGTGGTCCTATTAAAAGTCCGGGTATTTCTGTAAAACTTTCAGCTATTCATCCGCGCTATGAGTTCACTCATAGAGACCGAGTAATGTCAGAAATTGTACCTAAGCTAAAAGAGCTTGCTCTGGCTGCAAAGCAGTACGATATTGGTTTTACAGTAGATGCTGAAGAAGCTGACCGTTTAGATATTTCACTGGATATCATCGAAGCCGTATTTAGCGATAAAGATTTGGATGGCTGGCAAGGGTTTGGCTTAGCTGTTCAAGCGTATCAAAAACGTGCGATTTTCGTTATTGAATGGCTAACAGAGCTTGCTACGCGTGTAGGTCGTAAACTAATGGTGCGCTTGGTTAAAGGTGCCTATTGGGATACTGAAATTAAAACTACACAGCAAGATGGTTTAGATCACTACCCTGTATTTACCCGAAAAGCCACAACCGACGTATCATACAAAGCCTGTGCAATTAAAATGCTAGAAGCACGCGATGTACTATACCCGCAGTTTGCAACCCACAACGCATACACAGCAGCAACTATTTTAGAAGTTGCTAAAGGCGATAACACAGGGTTTGAATTCCAGCGTTTACACGGTATGGGTGAATCGTTATTTGACCAGATTGTAACTGAAGAAAAAATTCAATGTCGTGTATACGCTCCCGTTGGCCAGCACGAAGACCTATTGGCCTATCTTGTTAGACGTTTGCTAGAAAATGGTGCAAATTCATCGTTTGTAAATGCCATAGTTGATACCTCTAAGCCGGTCGAAGCACTGCTGCCAGATCCGGTAGAAACGCTGCAAGGGCTTCGCAACAAATACAATACGCAAATTAAAATGCCAATTGATTTATACGGCGAAGAACGCGCCAACTCTAAAGGCATGGACTTAACCGATATAAACGTTATCACCCCGTTTAAAGAAAACCTAGACAACTGGTTTAACGAGCACCTAATAGATCAAAGCCAAGTCCCTGATGGATCACTTGCTGTTAAAAACCCTGCAAACCATAAAGAAATTATCGGCCATGTAAAACTACAAAGCAGCGATGAAATGAAAACACTGCTTGCTAATGCAGAAGCTGCGTTTGAGCCATGGTCGCAAACACCGGTTAAAGACCGCGCTAATTTATTACGCCGCATTGCTGATATTTTAGAGCGTCATCACGACGAGCTCGTTGCTATTTGTATTAAAGAAGCGGGTAAGGTAGCACAAGATGGCATAGACGAAGTACGTGAAGCAGTCGACTTTTGTCGTTACTACGCTGCACGAGCCGAAGAACTCTCAGAAGATGAGCGCTTTGAAGCACGGGGTGTAATTCTGTGTATTAGTCCATGGAACTTCCCACTCGCTATATTCTTAGGCCAAGTGGCTGCTGCCATTGTTACGGGTAACACTGTTATTGCAAAACCGGCTGAACAAACAAGCTTAATTGCACTGCGTACCATTGAACTTATGCTATCGGTTGGCTTACCTGAGCACGTTGTGCAACCTGTTATTGCACGCGGTAGTGAAGTGGGTAAAACAATTGTTCCTGATGAACGTATTCAAGCGGTTATGTTTACAGGTTCAACTGAAACCGGCACACTAATTTCTCAAACGCTTGCAGCACGAAACGATATACAAGTGCCATTAATCGCCGAAACAGGTGGTCAAAACTGTATGATTGTTGACTCAACAGCACTGCCTGAGCAGGTTGTTGATGATGTTATAAGTTCTGGTTTCCAAAGCGCTGGTCAACGCTGTTCAGCACTGCGTGTATTGTTTATTCAAGAAGACGTAGCCGACGGCATCATTGAAATGATTAAAGGTGCCTTGGCTGAATTACATATTGGTGATCCGTCATTGTTATCTACTGATGTAGGGCCTGTAATCGATGAAAAAGCACTTAAAAACTTAACCGAACATGTTGAGTACTTAAAAGGCAACGCAACACTTCATTACGAATGTAAAATTCCGGACAACAGTGAAAATGGTGCGTACTTCTTTGCTCCTCGTTTGTACGAAATAAAAGACCTTTCTGTACTTAAGCGCGAAGTATTTGGTCCATGTGTTCATATTATTCGCTTCAAAGCGAATCAACTTGATGACGTAATTGATCAAATAAACAATACAGGTTACGGCTTAACAATGGGTGTGCATTCACGTATTGAAGAGCGTTGCGAGTACCTTGCTAAAATGTCTCGTGCAGGTAATGTATACGTAAACCGTAATATGATTGGCGCAATTGTTGGTGTGCAGCCATTTGGTGGCCGAGGTCTATCGGGCACGGGCCCTAAAGCCGGTGGCCCTAACTACCTACAGCGTTTGGTGAAAGAAAAAGCATCACCAGAAAACGTGCAAATGACAAACCTCACCCCAGATGAGCTTGACTTACACCACTACAGCGGTGCAAATGCCCAAGTAGAAAAGCTAATGGCTAATTCAATGCGCGATGAAAAAATTTGGCGAGCAACCCCGCTAAACGATCGTGTATCTGCTGTTCGTCAGCTACTAGCCAAAATTGCTACGGTTGAAATTATTGATGACCTTGCTGACGATTTAGCTTTAACGCTAGCAGATGCGCGTGCACAGCTTAATCGCCTCGAAAAGCATATGCGTAAATTTACAACGCTGCCTGGGCCTACGGGTGAGTCTAATACTCTTCATCTAGAAGCACGCGGCTGTGTTGTTTGTTATGCCGATAAGAGCACGTCTTTTAACTTTTGGGCGTTATCTATCATTACAGCCTTGGCCGCGGGTAATACGGTAATTACAGTTGCCTCTGAAATGTTTTACGAAGAAGCCGAAGCATTCAGAGAGAAGTTTATTGCTACAGGTGTTGCCGAAGGGGTGTTTCAAGTAGCCAAGCCTAATCAGTTACAAGCTATTTTGGCCCACCCTCATTTAGCCGGCGCAGTTGTTGCAGCGCGTTCATCTCGTTTAGGTTACTTCAGCCAACAACTTGCGCAACGTAAAGGCGCTATATTACCGGTGATCAGTTCTGAGTATTACGACACATTAATCAAACGTCTTATCACTGAAAAAACAATTAGTGTAGATACAACGGCATCGGGTGGAAATACATCCTTGATGACTTTAGTTGAAGATGATGATTAATTAAGCTAGTACTAATTACTTAATATGTATATAAAAGGCACCTTTAGGTGCCTTTTATCTATTTATAACGCGTAAAGTTTGTTACATTTAATACAGATTTGTTAGTTAAGCAGTAAAATTGAAAAAGCTCCCTGTTTCTAAATTACTCCCCGGAATGTTTGTGCAAAACGTTACAAAACAAACGGGCAGAGTAAAAATAAAAAGCCAAGGCTGGGTAAAAACCCAAACCAGTATTGATAAGCTAATTAAAGCGGGTATTTTAGAGGTCGAAATCGACCCAGATAAAACACTCACCGAAACAGTACCTGAAAAAGAACAAACCAAAGTACCTGCCACAAAAATAAAACGCGACCCTTGGCAAAAAACGCATAGTGCAGCTCAAGAAATGAATAAAGCTAAAAAGCTTTATGACGAAGCTAAAACACTGCAAGTAAAAGCATTTAAAGATATAAAGTCTGGCCTGAACATCGATATTGCTCCATTTAGAGAGCTTGCTAATGGGTTTATGGATTCAGTTTTTAGAAACCAAGATGCCCTAGCCTGCCTTACGCAAATGCGCCAAAAAGATGCATATTTGCTTGAGCACTCCATTAACGTATCTATTTTAATGGGTATTTTTGCAAAACACCTTAATATTGAAAAAGATATCATCGTTGAGCTTACAACGGGGGCCTTACTTCATGATATTGGTAAAATAAAAACGCCAGATGAAGTCCTCAATAAACCTGGGCGCTTAACCGAAGCCGAATTTGAAATAATGAAGCAGCATGCGGTTTACTCTAAACAAATTTTAGAGGAGTCAGGTTTAACTGGTATTGCTGTAGATATTGCAGGCATGCATCATGAACGCATAGACGGAACTGGTTACCCTTTTGCCAAAAAAGGAAGTGAAATAAGCCAGTATGTCCGCATGGCTTCTATTGTAGATGTATATGACGCCCTCACAGCAGAGCGAGTTTATAAATCGGGCATGGAACCCATCAAGGCATTTAAAATATTAAAAGATGGCTGCCCAGATAGCTTTGACGGCGCTTTACTAACTAAGTTTATTCAGTGTATTGGAATTCACCCTGTGGGCACATTAGTAAAGCTTTCAAGCCAAAAAGTCGGGCTTGTGACAGAAAGTAATCCCGCGATGCCATTAAAGCCGATTGTTAAAACCTTTTATAGTGCAAAGCACAGCCGTTATACAGAAGTGCTCGATATTGATTTGTCGAACAAGCGAATTGAAGACTCACTCGAAACAACCGTAAAAGCCGGCGATTTCAACATTGATTTAGAGCGTTTTTA
This sequence comes from Pseudoalteromonas sp. SIMBA_162, assembly GCF_046535955.1. Taxonomy (NCBI): domain Bacteria; kingdom Pseudomonadati; phylum Pseudomonadota; class Gammaproteobacteria; order Alteromonadales; family Pseudoalteromonadaceae; genus Pseudoalteromonas; species Pseudoalteromonas sp. SIMBA_162. The sequence continues at coordinate 167,301 of NZ_JAWJBQ010000003.1, forward strand.
CAAAAACTCTGTATTACCTTAAATAGTAAAAATAAGCTCAATGTTACTCATTGAGCTTATACTTTTTGTTACTCTGGCCAATCCTGCAAGGCTTTTAAACTAAACTCGTAACCGTCAAAATCTATTACGCTTTGCTCAGGTGTAATTTCTTTTACCATTAATGCACCAATGCTCTCACCTTCGTGAAGCTCTCGCCCATTTAACTTTATCCAGCGTTTATCTGCACTTGATGAATAAATATGTGCTTGATACTTTATGCTAGGTAGCATGGCTTGTAGGCCATCTGGTAACAATTCGATAGGCTCTACCCGAGATGACGATTTAGAGGCCTGAGTTACCTCATAATCTTGGTTCTTATCGACATCTTGCACTGCCTGCGCAAACGCATTTTTAAGTGTAGTTGGCACAGCATCAAGCTCAGGGTCACTTTTAGGTTCAGCTTGCGTTACACCACTAATTGGCTTACCCAACACTTTATATTTACTCATATCAATAGTTGCTGACGACGTACTTTGAGTTTGTTCAAAACCGCCTTGGTTATAAGTTAACTGTGTATTTGAATTAAGTTGACCTTGGTTTGGCTGATTATAATTTTGCGTATTTACAAGCGAAGGTTGATTAAAAGTTTGTTGAATGCCACTGGCTGCAACTGTTGATGGCATTGGAATATACTGCCCAGTTGGCGTTAACAACATTTGCTGAATACCCGTTGGTGTTTGCACGTGCACTAACTGCCCTTCAATAGTCGCTGTATTGCTTGGCGCTTTTTCAGGTTTAGGCTTTACATTCACCTCAGCTTGTTCAGTGGCAGGTAATGCTGCTGTCTGTAACTCAGTCGATACTTGTTCATTACTTTGAGTGCTAACTACATTTGAGGGTTCAACAGAGCCAGGTGATTGGACCCATTTACCAAAAGTAAATCCGGCCGCCACCGTTACAAAGGCAACCAAGCTGCCCCCCAAAACAAAGGCTATACGGCGGTAGCGAGCGAGTGCTTGTTGCTGTTTTAACTGCTCCGACTGTAAATCGTATTGCTCGGCGCTCATATCAGCTTGTTGAGATTGCTTTAACGCATCTAATAAATAAGACATAAATCACCTAACTATAAAATAAAGGAAAGCCCAATACCTGCGGCAAACAAAACACCAAAAGCAAAGCAATAAATTAAAATCGATGGCGACTGCTCAGGCTTATTCGTTGTTGCAACAAAGTCAGAAGGTAGTGACTCTTGCGCAGATTGTTTAACAATTTCAGCATCAACAACAAGTTGCTGCTTCGAAAAAGTCCCCACTAAAGCTCGTTCACACACTAGATTCATCAAGCGAGGTATACCGCCTGTCATTTTATGAACCATCTGCATTGCATCAATCGAAAACAATCCTTTATCGCACCCAGCAATGTGTAACCGGTGCTTGATATACGCCACTGTTTGGCCTTGTGTTAAAGGTAATAAGTGATAACGCGCGGTGATCCGTTGAGCAAGCTGCCTTAACTCATTACGTTTTAGTAAATCTTGAAGTTCTGGCTGACCTACAAGCACGATTTGCAATAGCTTTTTGTGGTCGGTTTCTATATTAGTCAATAAACGAAGTTGCTCAAGCACATTGGGGGCTAGAAGCTGTGCCTCGTCAATAATTAAAATAGTATGGCCACCCGCCTTGTTATTACTCTCTAAGTGTTTTTTTATTATATCGGTTAAACTTTTAAGCGTCGCATTTTGTGCGTCATAACTAATTTTCAATTCATCGCAAATACTGGCTAACAACTCAAGTTCTGACAGTGCAGGATTATGAATCATCGCTACTTGTGTATTTTCAGGTAATTGCTCTAGCATGCTGCGGGTAATTGTTGTTTTTCCGGTGCCTACTTCGCCCGTTAGTAATACAAAACCACCGTCCTCACCCAATCCATAGGTTAAGTGTGCTAAGGCTTCTTTGTGGCGCTCGCTTAAAAATAAATAATGAGGGTTAGGCGAAATCGAAAAAGGTTTTTCGTTCAGGCCAAAATAGCTTAAATACACCGCGATGTTCCTTCGTAATTAAATCACCGCCTATAATGGCAAAAAAACGCGCACAGTAACATCGTTGTGGGCGCTTTATTGTTGAAATAAAGTAAATTTATGTAAAAACAAAAAAGCGCAGCTACAGAAGTGACCTTCAATAACTACGCTTTTTAATCAAACTTATTTGGTCTTTATTTTTCGTAGCGAACTAGGCGTAAATAAACATCACTGGTTTTAGAGCGTAAACTATTTAGCCCGCTGTCAAACTGATACACCCAGGCCGAACTCATATTGCTAACACCCGATGTGCTAGACCAATAGTTTTGAGATTTAGTGCCTAAAAAAACAACTTCATTTATGCTTGGCTCTGTACAACTGTGCTCTAAAATACTGGCTAGCTCTTTAATATTAGGCACCTGCCAATCATCATAATTTGCAGTTGTATCGTTAGTCGCGCCTCGTAAAGCTTCTTGCCACGTCACTGCAGGCGTAGACCCTTCGCACAGTAATGTTTCTGTATTATAGGTTTGAGAATAACTACAACGCTGCCACATTAGGCCAGTTTCAGTGTCAGATACTGTACCATCGGCATTAACGGTAAACCTATCGGTTGGGGTTGTTGTGTCAGCACCGCCATAACATGTTTGCGCAGCAACATTAAAACTAAAGCCAAAAACTATAAACGTATTTAATAATTTTAATTTCATAACGCCCTCCTATCGGCTTCTGACTAAACGAACATACGCGTTGTTTTCTTTTGGATAGGCAAGATCATTACCATTGCTCATATCAATAATATAAGCTTGCGATAAACTGGTGCCATCTGCTGCAGTTTGAGATGTCCAATAAGGTAAATTAACATTATCGATAGCACCCGCTTCTGGCATATTTGGAAAGAAAGCTAAGTCAATTAAAACGCTTTGCCCTTGTTTCCCATAATCAATTAACCCCAAAAGCTCTGTATACGTGGGTACTCGCCAATTTGTTCCCCCACAAAAATCGATAGCATTAACTTCATTTATATAGGTTTGTAGGCCACAGCTTGTGTCGTTAGGGCATGTTGTATTTGCTGTGCTGTCTGCATCGGTAGTTGTGTCGCCAATGTCCCAGTAATAGCTGTTTTGTGCATCCCGTAACGTTGTGTTTGGTAAGGTACCAGACGAAGGTGATTTAACTTCCCAAACAAGCCCTGTTACGTTGTCACGAATACAGCTAAAGTCTTCACTTGAGTCATCAACTTCATCGGCAAACTGATTAAGTTTTGTATAATCAAACGCGAGATTTCCAATGCCTGCTTTATCTATGCGGTTAGCAAAGCTATCTCGACCGAGCTCTGCGTCTTGCTCAGGAAAGTCATCACTGCCACAATTTATGCGCTGCGTATTGTTGTAACATTCTCCCATACCACTATCGTTTATCAGACCAAGCGCCTTTGGCGTTATATCAATAAACACAGTATCTGTATCGGTTCGTCCTTTCGAATCGGTAACGGTTACTTCAAAGCTAAGCGTGGTATTGGTGTCCACATCGGAGGCAAAAAAGCTAGATACACACTGTTTGCTATTGCTGAGTGTTTCGGCATTTCCGGTTAATTGTTGCCATTCACACTGGTATGTATCAGTAACTGTTTCGCTATTGCTTGCATCTAATGTTACCTGATCAAATTCTTCAACATTTTGATCATCCCCTGCATTTGCCGCAACCAATTCATTGGTTTTATTAAGGCTCATCGTGAATTGAGTACTGGCTTCACCACCCTCATCGTCTGTAACCGTTAAACGCCAAAGCAATGTCGTGTTTGCTTCTAATAAAGGGTGAGTAAAGCTTAATGTTGAATCATCAAAACTGGAAATATCTAAGTCAGGGCCTGATATAAGTTCCCAAAAATAGCTATTAACCATCCCATTTTCATCCGGATCACTGGAATCAACGCCGCTCAGTATAATGGTATCTTGGTATACAGAAGGGAGTGTATCTGGTGCTGTTTGTGTTATTACAGCAATAGGGAGCTGATTATTAGAGCTAACCGAAATTAAAACGTCGTCACTTACTGTGCTATTGCCAGTGCTTTGATAGCTGACCCTTAGTACAATTTCACTGTCTGCTTTAACATCAGGTGCCGTAAGTGTTTGCTCTGCGCCTTCAAGTGGAAAGCCGTCTATACTTGGCCCACTTACTTGCTGCCACGTAAAAGTACCGTCGGCAGGAGAGCCTTGGGCGGTAATTGTAAAATCAATTTTTTCGATTACTTGTATGTCTGGACCAGCATTCACAGAGGATTCAATATTTGTGGTACTGTCACCACCGCCGCCACCGCCGCATGCTGTAATAAAAATGCAGGAAAAAAGAGGGATTAACGCTAACGCTTTCATTCGTAGCACCTTGTGTGTCAAATAATTACCATGAGGTAATCACAAGCAAAAAAGGTGCCACTAAAGCTTACATGTAGGCGTCTTGATGGATACGAACGAACAATTTAGTGCCAACTTTGCTGTAATCAACTTTATATTCACGACCATCTAACGACTGAATAAATACTAACTGTTTTTCTTCACCAAATACTTCAGCGCTGGTTATATATACCATTTCTAGGTAACGGTCTTTTGCGTCGCGTCTATTTTTTGGTAGCTCCTCTTTAAACGGCTCTAATCCGTTTTGAGTCACTTTAATTCGTGGCTGATTTTCAGCGTTAACAATCACTAAATCAAGTTTTTTGTCTTTATGTATTATGGTATTACGACCACTTTTTAAAAAGGCTCTTTCTTGGCTCATTGTCTTTTCCTACAGTCGCAGTTTAATCTTTAAGCTGCGACGCTATAAACTGATGTGGCTCGCGCTTCCACTTATTTAAATTAGCGCTAAAAGCCCAAATATCTGTATCTAGTACACTGGCAGGTAGTAATAAATCATACCCTGTTAGCAGCTTGAGGTGCTTAGTTCTGTTTGCAAACATTGCTATTAAACCATTATAGCTAATTCCGCGCGCAGATCGATGTTGTGTATCTTCTACTAACCATTCTGATGGGCAATTGCCATTTTTGCAATGATTTTGAACAACCTGCATAAAAAAATGTCGTTGTTCTATAAGTAATTTACCCGCAATTCTAGGAGTTATACTCATTAAAAACTCATCAATATCATTTAGCTTTAGCCCAACCGCGTTTAGCTCTAAGTACTCAAGGCCTTTTTCTACTTTTGGAACACCACAAGAATGAAAGTTTTTATAAGATAAACACCAGCCCCCATATTTATGCCTATATTCAATAGCAGACTCGCTCAAAATTAAGCTGTAATAAGGTTCTTGGGTTTTTAAAAAACCCACAAAAGTAGCCCCAATGCAGGCACTGACTAAAAAAATTTCAACAATGCTAATAGTGCCTGATTTTAGTAAATTAAATGCCATAATAAATACTAAGCCAATAGCGCCTACTATCAATATTTCAATGCCATTGCGTGCACCTTTCGCACGGTAATTAATACGCTTTTTAGTATGTTTATCCATATTGATAAAAAACCATATAAAATATAAACATAATAATAGCCCATAAAATCACTTTTCTGGCTGTCATACAGGTCTTACAAGATGTTTTAAAATTCATATATTTATCGCTTTAATTAAACAAAAACCGGTACACCTCTTTAATATTACTTACTTTTACGCTTAACGCACAAAATTATGAGACACATAACAGACTTTATCCGGTCTTATTTCGTACAATACTTATAATTAATTTTCAGGTATGAAAACGATGTACTCTAGACAATCAGGCAAAGCTCTTTTTCCATTCATTATTACACTACTTTTAATATTTAGTGTTTATTTATACTTACCCTCTAGCCATGGCGAACAAGCTAATTTTTCTAACATGTCTACACAGGTTTCTGCACATACAGTAACTTCGCAAGAAAACGCTGTAATGATAGAAGCAATTGGTAGCGCACGCGCAAATCAAGCTATTTATATCAAAAGCGCACAAAACGACTACGTTACCGACATATTTTTCAAAGATGGTGACTTAGTGAGTAAAGGTCAAAAACTTGTGCAACTGCAAAGCAGACAAGAAGAATTGGCCGTTGAAGAACTCAGTATCAATTTACAAGAAGAAAAGCGTCAGCTTAACCGCCTTACAGAACTATCACGTACACAATCTACAGCAAAATCGCTTTTAGAAGAGCAGTTATCTGTTGTAGACGCGACCAAGTCACAATTAGAAAGTGCTAAAACAACGTTAAGCGAAATGACCATTCGTGCACCTTTTTCAGGTTTATTAGGAAAACGCGAAATATCTATAGGCGCTTATGTTAATAATGCAACCATACTCACTACCCTTGATGATATTAGTATTATAAAAGTAGACTTTAAAGTTCCTGAAAAATATTTAGCGCAACTAGCCATTGGCATGAAAGTATTAACGCAAAATGACGCTTACCCTGGCCAAACATTTACAGGCAAAGTCACGCATATTAGTTCGCGTATTGACGCTGTTACACGCAGCATTGAAGTGACCGCTAGTTTTGCCAATAAGTCTGGCTTATTACGCCCAGGCATGCTGCTAAATACCGCACTTGAGTTAAGTACAAGCCAAGCACTTATGGTGCCAGAAAAGGCCGTTATACCACTGCAAGATAAACACTATGTGTTTAAAATTACAGATGGCGTAGCCAACAAAATAGAAGTACATGTTGCAAGCAGAAATAACGGTTGGGTAGCTATTGATGAAGGCTTAACCGATGGCCAGCAAATTATTACTGAAGGGCTGATTAAAATTCGCTCGGGCAGTAAAGTTAGCGTTAAGGGGTAATACGTGAAAATTACCGACACTAGCGTTAAACGCCCCGTTTTTGCGATTGTAATTAACTTATTGCTACTAACCTTTGGTTTAGTAGCATTTAGCATGTTACCGCTACGCGAATACCCTGACATTGAAACTCCGATTGTAAATATTAGCACCTCATATACCGGGGCATCAGCGGAGATAATCGAAACTAAAATAACCCAAGTTATCGAAAACCGTATATCGGGTATTGAGGGTATTAAAAGTATTAATTCGTCGAGCCGTAATGGTCGCTCAAACATTACTATTGAATTTAATATTAGCCGCGATATAGATGCAGCATCTAACGATGTACGTGAACGTGTTGCACGTGCACTCGACAGCCTACCTGAGCAAGTTCGTCCGCCTGAGGTATCTAAATCAAACAGTGATGAAAGCCCTATTGCATGGTTTGTACTTAATAGTGAAACCATGGACTCATTACAGCTTTCTGATTATGCACAGCGCTTTATTGTTGACCGCTTAGCCGTTGTGGATGGCGTATCTAATGTGCGAATTGGCGGCGAGCGTCAATACGCTATGAAAATTTGGTTAAACCGCCAAGCAATGGCTGCGCGCGGCATAACTTCAAGCGACATAGAAAACACTCTGCGCACAGAAAATGTTGAGTTACCTGCTGGTGAAATTGAATCAATTGATCGCGACTTTACGGTACGTACGGCCCGAAGCTACAAAGATCAGCGCGACTTTAAAAATTTAGTTATTAAACGTGGTGAAGATGGCTATTTAGTTCGCCTTGGCGAAGTAGCTGATGTTCAACTAGAGGCCGCCGACGACGAAAGTTTGTTCCGTGGTAACGGCCGCAACATGATTGGCCTGGGTATTGTAAAACAAGCTAAAGCAAACACATTAACCGTGGTAGACAACGCACGTAGTGAGCTTGAAAAAATCAAACGAAACCTACCTGAAGGCACAACAATTCAAGACAGTTACGACTCGTCTGTATTCATTAAAGAATCGATTAGCGAAGTATATAGCACGCTTGCCATTTCAATGGGCTTAGTTGTTTTAGTGATATTTTTGTTTTTAGGCAACATTCGTGCAACGCTTATTCCTGCTGTTACTGTACCGGTAGCCTTGGTAGGTAGCTTTATGTTTTTGCTCGCTATGGGGTATTCTATCAACTTACTAACCCTACTTGCGTTAGTTCTTGCTATTGGCTTGGTTGTTGATGACGCCATAGTAATGCTTGAAAACATTCACCGTCGCATAGAGCTTGGTGAGCCACCATTGCTTGCAGCGTACAGAGGCGCACGAGAAGTAGGTTTTGCAATTGTAGCAACAACATTGGTGCTTATTTCGGTGTTTGTTCCTTTAGTATTTATGGATGGCCGAATAGGCGCGTTATTCACCGAATTTGCAATGGCTGTAAGCGCAGCGGTTTTTTTCTCAAGTGTGACCGCGCTTACGCTTGCACCAGCATTGTGTTCAAAAGTTCTAAAAAGCGCCGACAAGCCTAATAAATTCAGCCAATGGATGGACCGCCAGTTTACTAAATTAGAGCGCAGTTACCGTCATTCACTTTCAACAAATATGACCAAAAAATGGGGCTTGTTAGTCAGCTTAGTTTTAGCGGGTTTTGTGAGTTATTCACTTTTACTGCAAGTGCCATCAGAGCTAACACCTAAAGAAGACCGCGGCACCTTTTTCATTATGATGAGCGGGCCTGAGGGTGCTAGCTACGAAAATAATGCCGCCAATATGGCAAAAATTGAAGAACGCCTTATGCCTTACTCTGAGTCTGGCGAGCTAAGCCGTGTGCTTGTTCGTGTTCCTGGCTGGGGCGGTAGCGGCGGTGTTGCTATTGTTGGTATGGCTGATTGGGACAAACGCAAGCGCTCTACGTGGGAAGTAATGGATGAAATTAGTGGCAAAATGCGCGAAGTCACCGATGTACGTGCGTTTGCTATTATGCGCAGAGGTATTGGCGGTGGCGGTTCATCTCGCCCTATTGAATTTGTTCTACAAGGTAATGATTATGCTCAGCTTGCCGATTGGCGTGACCGCATTATCAAACGTGCAGAACAAAACCCAGGCCTTGTTAGAATCGATCATGATTACAAAGAAACATTCCCACAGTTTTTAGTAAGCATTGATAAAAATAAAGCGGCCGATTTAGGAGTGTCTGTGTCTGATGTTGGTCGTACACTCGAGACCATGCTGGGTCAGCGTCGTGTGACAACCTTTATAGATAGAGGTGAAGAATACGATGTCATTTTGAAAGGTACTAAAGAAGACTTTAATAACCCGACCGATATTTCAAATATATACCTTAAATCACGCAGTGGTGAGCTTGTTCCGCTAGACAGCCTAATTAGCTTAAAAGAAGAAGCAACGGCCTCACGCTTAAACCGTTACAACCGTATGCGCTCAATAACCTTAAGCGCAAACTTAGCCGATGGTTACACACTCGAACAAGCACTTAACTTTTTAAACAATGTTGCCGCAGAGGAAAATGATATTGACGGCGCAATAGACTACAAAGGTGAATCTCAGCTTTATTACGAAGGCGCATCAGCAATGACCTACGCATTTGTATTAGCGCTAACAGTCACCTTTTTGGTATTGGCAGCGCAATTTGAAAGCTTTATGCACCCATTTGTAATTATGCTAACAGTACCGCTTGGTTTAATGGGCGCGATGTTTGGCCTTTGGTCTACCGGACTTACGCTTAATATTTACAGCCAAATTGGTATTGTTATGCTCATAGGGTTAAGCGCTAAAAATGGGATACTCATTGTTGAATTTACCAACCAATTACGCGACAAAGGTGTAGAATTTAGCGAAGCAATATTACAAGCGGCTACACAACGTTTACGCCCAATAATAATGACATCGCTAACAACGGTTATGAGCTCAGTGCCATTGGTATTAGCATCAGGCCCTGGCGCTGAAAGCCGTATGGTAATTGGTGTTGTGGTATTTACCGGGGTTATTGTTTCAACGCTACTTACTTTATTTGTTGTGCCAGCAGCGTATTATGCGCTTGCTCGTAACACACAATCGCCTGAATATTTACAACAAAAACTTAATAAACAAGCAGCCGAAAAACCGCTTGAAGAGATCTAAGCAAGCTAACGCGTCGTAACCTTGTTGTTATGGCGCTAAGCTTTAAGCTTTGCGTGACCTTTGTCAAATATTAGGAATAATTATGAGTTCAACAACGCAAGTAGCAACCTTTGGTGGTGGCTGTTTTTGGTGTATTGACGCAGCATTTAGGCGTGTAAATGGCGTGTCTGATGTAAGCTCGGGTTATACCGGTGGCAATACTGACAATCCAACATACAAATCAGTATGCAGTGGTACAACGGGCCATGCCGAAGTAGTAAAAGTTGAATTTGATAGCACTATTGTAAGCTTTGAAACATTGCTCGCTATGTTTTTTACACTGCACGATGCTACGCAATTAAATCGCCAAGGTAACGATATTGGCACACAATACCGAAGTGTTGTTTATTACCATAATGACGAACAACTTGCGCTTACTAACACTATGATTGAACAGCTACAAACCCATGTTAGTGAGCCTATTGTTACCGAAGTCAGCCCGGTGACAACTTACTACCCTGCTGAGCACTATCATCAAGATTACTACAACGAAAACCCACAACAGGGTTATTGCAGTATGTTAATCGCACCAAAATTACATAAGTTTGAAACCGTATTTAAAGAGTTTTTAGCTGAGTAAAAACACAAAAAAGCCCGGTAAAACCGGGCTTTTTATTTAGATTATTTAAAACTGGTAATCTATGCCAGCAAAAAAGCGGCGCTCTGGCGTGTTGTAGTAATACACCTGCCCTGTTGTAAAGTCAGCGTTAGAATCAACTGCGTTGTATTCCTTATCGAATACGTTTTCTATACGAAGCGACACCGTAATTTCATCATTTACTTGGTAATTGCCTGCTAAATTCCAAAGCGTATACGAGCCCAATTGCGAAACCGCTCCTGCTCGCTCACCGCGATATTGCATTGCAAGGCTTGTATCAAATGCACCAAACTGTTTTGCAAGCTCCCAATTAAAGGTTCGTTTGGCAACGTTTCTAAGCGCTTCGCCTGTTTCTTTATCTTCGGCACTTAGGTAAGCAAAATTCACATTACTATCAAAACCCAAAATTTGATTGGCTAAACTAAATTCAACACCTTCATATTGGGCCTCATTAATATTGGTGAGTGCAAAATTAGCGTCATAATCAATTTTATCTTCAATTTCATTTCTAAAAATAGCGACATCGACACGTACAGTATCAAAGTCGACGTTTAAGCCAAGCTCACGATTCACTGACATTTCAGGTTGAAGATTAGCATTGCCGTAAAGTGGAAAATATAAATCATTAAAGGTAGGTGCTTTAAAGCCCGTGCTTTGGCTTATTCTAAATGTAGCGTTTTCGGATAAGTGATAGCCAGCTGCCGCTGTGTACGTTGTTTCATGACCAAATTGCTCATCGTCATCTTGACGAACGGTTAAATTAGCAAGCAACTCGTCCGCATCGTAATATGCGCCAACAAATACCGCTAATACATCACGTTCCTCTACTTCAAACATGGTTGAGCTTTGTGATACGTCATCATTGTACCAATTAATACCACCACTAATGTTTAACGTGTCGTTTAAGCGGTATTGACCGTTATAGTCAATTTGTGATCGCTTAGTAACAAAGGTACTTGTTGTTGGCCCTTGAGAAAAATCAACATAACGGTTGTCTGAATCATCCGTTGCAAATGCTATATCAAGGCTGTGAGTTTGATTTTTATAGTCTTTATTCCAACCAGCCGAAAGCTGGTAATTTTTAAAACCCCCTCGCTCAATCGTACTATCGGCAGGACTAAAGCGGCTGTCGTAATCAGCAAAGCCTTCGCTGTATTGCCCTAGTAACTTAAAGTTACCGAAATGTGTGTCGGTATAGTTTACTTTAAAGCCAAGGTTTTTGTTTTCAAAACCGTCTTCATCGGGAGCAACACCTTGGAGTACATCAAAGTTGTCTGTTTTTTCAAATCCTGCATTAAAAGCCGTTGTTACATCGCCTGCTTTTACAGAGCCAGCAATCTGGTAGTCTTGGTACGCGTCAGATCCAAACGTAGCGCTAACCGAAAGGTTATCTGACTCCCGAGTAATAATATTAATAACACCTGCTAACGCATCAGAGCCATAAATAGCAGCACGTGAACCTTTAATTATTTCTATGCGTTCAATACTGTTTAATGGCACATTACTTAATGCTTTTTGACCAAGCGTTGCCGAACCAGTGCGTACACCGTCTATTAAAATGAGCGTATCACCTGACCCTGTACCTCGCAATGAAACACCGGCATTTTGGCCAAAACCGCCGTTAGGGTTAACCTGAAACCCAACTTGAGTGGTTAGTAGCGTTGGTAAGTCGCGAACATTACTGGTTTCAATGTCATTACGAGTTATAACATTTACACTCGCTAATACATTAGTAATTGATTGTTCAAACTTATTAGCGGTTACCGTAATGGTTTCGATTGATTGCTCTGCAGCAGATACAGATAGTGACAGCGCAGCAGTAATTGCAACGCCAAGAGTTGTTTTTTTTAACATGAAGTTCCCCTTCTTTGCCCACCGCAAAGAACTAAGTAAGATTACATCAAGGCCGGTCTCCGGACTCAGTAAATACATAGCTTTATGTATTACTTTACCGTTGCGGGGGCAGTGTTGGGATTGTAGTCATCATGAAAACGCACCAACTTCCCGATTATCTTATTAAAAAAATCAAACCATTGAAAAGATTAATAAGCACCTTGAAAATAGGCCGCTATTGTGAGGAGTTTAATAAAAAATGTCAACGGACGTCTATACAGCTAAAAAGCGAATCAATTAAAAACAAAAACTATGTAGCGTTTATAAAAAAAGCCAAATAACCTGCGCGGCTATTTGGCTTTTTATTTATAAAGCGCCCAAAAAGGCTTTTATAATTAATCGCGGAAGTTTTTAAACTGAAATGGCTGACCTAAATCGGCAGTACGCACCACTTGCATAGCAGCTTGTAAGTCATCACGCTTTTTACCCGTTACGCGTACTTCCTCGCCTTGAATAGCCGCTTGCACTTTTACTTTAGAATCTTTAATGGCTTTTACTACTTTTTTAGCCACATCTTTTTCAATACCTTGCTTTAGCGCAACGTTACGAAATACATTTTTACCTGCACGGCTAATATCTTGCAACTCTAAGCTCGCTACATCCATACCACGCTTAGAAACTTTACCCGCTAAAATATCAAACAATTGCATAACCTGTGAATCAGCTTCAGCTTTAAGTTTAATTGTTTTGTCGTTTAGCTCAATAGATGCATCAACACCTCTAAAGTCAAAGCGAGTCTCAAGTTCACGGTTTGCGTTATCAACCGCATTTTGTGCTTCGTTCATTTCTACTTCAGATACAATATCAAATGAAGGCATTGGTTTTCTCCTAACTATTCAATCTTAATTTTTATGACGCAATTATAACGCTAAAACTATAAATCTTTACATTTTTCTGCATCTTGTTCAGGTGCGATACTCATTTAGTTTGATATACTCAAGTTTCTTTTTTAAGCGACTCTAGGATTTTACGTGACAAGGCGTGTTTACCAAGCTGTTTTTTTGCTCAGCATCGTGGCGTTTACTTTTTTATTTGCCAAAGAAATAAAAGGCGCAGCTAACCTATTTCCACACATTGATAAAGTAGCCCATTTTGGGATTTTTTTTGTGCTTGCCATTATTATGGATAAAGCGTTTAAGCTTCCCTTATACGCACAAATTTTGTTATTGGCCGGTTACGGCGCATCAATTGAAATAATGCAAGACGCACTCCCCTACAGGCAGGCCTCTATTGGCGATTTTATAGCTGATTTTGCTGGTGCTGCTAGTTACTTTTTACTAAGAGTTATTTTTACACCTCGAAAAAAGAATCCCTATGACTAATATTTTAATTGTAGGCGATGGCGCTATTGGCTTGTTACTAAGCCACTTTTTAAGTCACAAAAATAATGTTCATGTTTTAACACGCAAACCAACCTGCAATACGCGTTTTTATAGCCGTAAAAATGCCCCGTCACATAACATTAATGCACGCTTTATTAATTTAAGCGATCTGGCGCAACAACCTAATTATGATGTTGTTATTTTTACAGTTAAAGCTTTTCAGGTCCAAGATGCGTTTTCACAAATAAAACCTTATCTTGCTGCAAATTCAATATTAGTCGTTTCTCATAATGGAATGGGAAATATTGAAGAGCTTATTCCTCAGCTGAACACTCAGCAAGCACTATACTTTTTAACCACCAGCATGGCCGGATTTAAGTCTACCCAGTACATAGTGCAACATACCGGTGAAGGGCAAAGCGTGATTGGTGGCTGTAATAAACTTGCAGCTAAAAATCCACAATTTATATCACCACTACTTCAAGCAATTCCTAATTTAAAAATGGTCAATAACATTGAGCAACTTCGCTTTGAAAAGCTGTTGGTTAATGTGGCTATTAACCCACTAACTGCACTTCACAATATAAAAAACGGCCAATTGCGTGCCCCTGCATTTAGCGCAACGATAATGAGTTTACTCTATGAGGGCTGCAGGGTTGCTAACGCAAAAGGGTTGAATATTGCTTTAGCTGATGCGTTAAATAACGCTTACACCGTAATGTCGCTTACCGCTGAAAATTATTCTTCAATGCAGCAAGATATTGCTAATAACAGGCCAACAGAAATAATGGCTATTTGTGGGTATATTAGCGAGCAAGGCAAACGTTACAACATCAAAACCCCAACTAATAATGAGTTACTTGCTAAAATTCAGGCAAAAAAAAGCGTGGTTTAAACCACGCTTTATAAACTATTAACGTATTTACTTACCCTTTAAGGACGATACACTTTTACCGTTGTAAAGCCTTGCTCGTGTAAAATAAGCGCTTGCAACTGGCTCATTACACCTCTATCGCAATACAGGTAATAATCTTTATCTTTTGGTAGGTCGCCAAATTTAGTAGCTAAGCGGAAAAACGGTAAGTGGATTACTTCAATACCTTCAATTTCAAGCGGCGCGGCGTCCTCTTCTTCTGGTGAACGAATATCAACAACCACAGAGCCAGGCGGTAAATCGGCAACCGACTCAGCCTCTTTAAGCTCTTGCTTAGCTTCTACGTCGATATCACGAACATCCATAACACGCGCGTTATCTATAACGGTATCAAGTACATCAAAGTCGAACTTTTCTTCTTCGCCTTTAATCACGTCTATTTTTGCTTTTACCGTTGGCTTTTTAGATATAACACCACAGTATTCTGGCATAGTTTCGGCCATTTCAGCGGTACCGATTTGGCGCGCAATGTTTATAATCTCTTGCTTATCATGCTGAATTAGCGGGCGTAAAATAAGGGTTTCGGTTACGCGGTCAATCACACTTAAATTAGCCAACGTTTGGCTAGATACCTGCCCTATACTCTCACCCGTTACAAGCGCTTGAATATTTAGCTTTTCGGCCACTGCGCTACCGGCACGCATCATCATACGCTTGAGTACAACGCCCATTTGGCTGTTCTCAACGTTTTCTAAAATTTCGGCAACAACAGGTTCAAAGTCGACCGTAATAAATTTTACTTTATGAGTAGAGCTGTATTTTTTCCATAAAAAGTAACTCGCTTGTTTAACGCCAATTTCGTGGGCAGCACCACCTAAATTAAAGAACAAAAAGTGCGTACGCGCGCCTTTTCGTATCATTTGGTAGCTAGCAACACCTGAGTCAAACCCACCCGACATTAACGACAGCACATCTTCTTGAGTTGGCAAAGGGAAGCCCGCCATACCCAAATGTGTTTGCGTTACAATGTAGGCTTTGTCATCTTTTACTTCTAGACGAATAGTCACCTCTGGGCGGCTAAGTTTTACGCGGGCACCTTCAACGTGTTGGTTTAAACCACCACCAACGTAACGCTCTAAATCAGTTGAAGTAAAGTCGTGTTGGCCTATACGTTTTGCACGTACACAAAATGTTTTACCCGCAATTGTGTGGCCAATTAACTCAAAGGTTTTTTGATAAATTTCGTCCAACGTACTAAATTCGACTTCGGTCACTTCAATAAATTGCACTATACCTGGAATGCGTTGCAAACCATCAATAAAGTCTAACCGAGTTTGCGAGTCAGTTAATTTAGTGACAACTGAAATGTTATCCCAGTTGTTTCTTACTTGTACTTTTTCGTCAATACGACGCAATACAATTTTAATGTTATTTTCTAACACTTTAGTAAAGCGTTTACGAACCGAGCGGCTTTTGATAGCTATTTCGGGGTGTAGTTTGACGATAAATTTAAGCATAGTTCACTCTTAGACTGCGGGAATTCGCGCTCCCAGGCATTTGGCGCGCGATTATAGCAAAAATTTTAACGTCTAGGAAACAGCCAATAAATGAAGCGTTATGCTACTGCCGGTGCTTGCTGTGCAAGTGCCGTGTACTTTTCGCGAAGTTGGTTCATCTGTACGCTGCTTTTTTCTGTACTGTAAGCCCTAAATAAAGCCAATACTTTTAAAATACCATAATAAATATCTTGCTCAGCCAACGAGCCACTGGGTCTTCGTGCTTTTATGTAAGGGGTCCAAAAGCTAACAGTGAGTTTAAGTGTGTGGGCTAATTCGGTCACGTCTTGTTCGTCAATGGCGATCATGCCTTTATCGCGCAATCCCAAAATAACGTTACGAACTTGCTCTAATAACTCAAGCTGAAAATCAATATACGCTTGTTTTAAGTCGGTATCTCTAGAGAGGATATCGCCAAGGTTGTCGTAAAAAAAGTGAAAACGCCACATAAGTTCAAATAGCGAGTCGAGATAAGCAGTTAAATGACTAAATGCATCGTCGTCTTTATCAATAGGCTTAAAATGTGTACTTAAGTGATCACGGTAAAGCGCAAAAATATGGCGAATAATATCTTCTTTATTTTTAAAGTGATAATAAAGATTACCCGGACTCATCCCTAAGCTCGATGCAATATGGTTCGTTGTGATTGCACGCTCACCATTTTCATTAAACAACGAAATACTGGTGTGTATTATTTTTTCCTTGGTATTCATATGCTAATACTCAAATAGTCTATTGGCTACATTACACTCAAATTTGGATAGGCAGTATAAACAAAATTAACAATTAAAACACGCCCTAAACAACGCTTAAAATTACCGCTAATGGCAGCACTAGCAACTGGGCTGATTTGTTCTGTAAACACTGTTAAACTGCTACAAAATTATAATTTGTGAACCTTATGAACGTTACTGCAATTTACCCCGGCACTTTTGATCCACTTACTAATGGGCATACAGACCTAATACAGCGTGCTGCCAAAATGTTTGATACTGTTTTGGTTGCTGTTGCTAATAACCCAAGTAAACAGCCATGTTTTAACCTTGAAGAACGTGTTGCGCTAGCAAACACAATATTAAGCCACCTAGATAACGTAAAAGTTATTGGTTTTTCTGGATTACTGGCCGATTTAGCACGCGATCACAACGCACACGTACTTATTCGCGGTATAAGGGCGGTGTCTGACTTTGATTATGAATTTCAATTAGCCAACATGAATCGCCGCCTAAACCCCGATCTTGAAAGTGTATTTTTAACACCGGCTGAAAAAAATTCTTTTATTTCATCTACTTTAGTTAAAGAAGTGGCGCGTCATCAGGGTGATGTAAGCGAATTTGTAGACCCTATTATTGTAAAAGCACTCAAAGAAAAAGTAGGCTGCAATACTAATTAAGCCTAGTGAGTGCTTTACCAAAGCAAAAAATATAGGGGTATTAAGCCTCTAATAATACATTAAGCACGTGTGGTTAGTTTTTTAGTTAACCACACCAGTTTTAACAAATCTTTATTAGTAACAAGTACGACAGCCATTGTTATATCAACAAGCGGCATCACTAACCCGTAAACTCCCCATAACCACCAATAACCGAAATATGGGTTTACTATAAAATCAACATGCATTGCCAGAAAAAGCGTGGCGTTAATAGACAACCCCCCTACCAAGTAGTAAAAGCTGACAGGGATCACTTTTCCTAGGCTGTAACGCCAAATAATAAAAGTCGCAATCGTAACCGCATCAAAAATAAATAACTGTAAATGCCTAAGTGGTGTATACATATCTATGTATAAACACAAAGTATACGAAACCATCATAATGAATGAGAGTTGAGTTCGGCTATTATCGGTTTTATTAATAGCCGCAGACAAGTTATATAAAAAGGTGAAAACAAATAGCCACGTTATAAAAATACCAAAAGGTTCAGCTATTGAAACCATCATCCAAAAGTAATCTTCCAAAAAACTACCCATTAAACAGAAACCTGTTTTTTACGATTGAGTACACTGTTTTTTAATTTAACCAAGCCTAAAATATCTTTATTGATAATAAGTACTAAAGCCATTGTTATATCAACAAGCGGCATCACCAACCCGTAAACTCCCCATAACCACCAATACCCATCATATAGCTTTACAATTGATTCAATATATACCGCCATAAAAAGTGTCGCATTTATAGTGAGGCCTACTATTAAGTAATAAAAACTAATTGGTATGATTTTACCAAAGCACAGTCGCCAAATAAAAATAACGATAATGGTTGCGACATCAAAGGCAAATAACTGTAAATGAACTGATGGCGTATATACATCTATGTACAAACTCAACGAATACGAAATCATCATAATGAATGACAGTTGAGTGCGGCTATTGTCTGATTTATTAATGGCCGCAGACAAATTATATAAAAATGTGAAAACAAATAGCCATGTAATGAGTATGCCAAAGGGCTCAGCAATTTCAGCGAGGTTAAAAAAGTTGTTCTCCAAAAAACTACCCATTACCTAGCCACCGGTACTTTTCGATTCAACACAACATTTTTCAATTTAACCAAGCCTAAAATATCTTTATTGATAATAAGTACTAAAGCCATTATGAAATCAACAATAAGTGTTGAGATACCGTAAACCATCCACAACCACCAATACCCGAAATTTGGATTTATAATACTATCAATATGCATGGCCATAAAAAGCGATGCATTAATACACAGCCCTACGATTAAATAATAAAAGCTAACAGGGATAAATTTACCTAAGCACAGCCGCCAAATAAAAATAACAGCAATGGTGACGACATCAAAGGCAAATAATTGAAGATAAGGCGCTGGAGTATAAGCGTCTATGTATAAACTCAACGTATAAGAAACCATCATAATGAATGACAGTTGAGTGCGGCTATTATCAGGTTTATTAATCGCTGCAGAAAGGTTATATAAAAAAGTAAAAACAAATAACCACGTAATAATTATACCTATGAGCTCGCTTATTGCAGCGAGACTCCACATAAAATCCACCAAACTACACTTTCCTTATTTCACCGGCTTTATTTTTACGATTTATTACTGTATTTTTGAACTTAACTAACCCTAAAATATCTTTATTGACAATAAGTACTACAGCCATGGTTAAATCAACAAGTGGTACCACTAATCCGTATACCCCCCATAACCACCAATATCCATCATAAGGCTGTATTATTGTATCAATATGCATAGCCATAAAAAATATTGCATTAGTAGTGAGCCCTACGATTAAATAATAAAAGCCAATTGAAATTATTTTACCAAAGTACTTCCGCCAAATAAAAATAACTATAATGGTAGCGACATCAAAGGCAAATAGTTGCAAGTAAACTGATGGCGTATATGCATATATATACAGTGTCAACGTATAGGAAATCATCATAATGAATGACAATTGAGTTCGGCTATTATCAGGTTTATTAATAGCCGCAGATAAATTATATAGAAAAGTAAAAACAAATAGCCACGTAATAAAAATACCGAGTAGATCACCAATTTCAGCTAGGCTTAAAAAAATACTTTCCAAAAAACTGCCCATTATCTAGCTGCCGGTGTTTTACGATTCAAGACAACACTTTTCAATTTAACCAACCCTAAAATATCTTTATTGGCAATAAGTACTAAAGCCATTATGGAATCAACAATAGGTGCTGAAAAGCTATAAAGCATCCATAACCACCAAAATTCATGTGTTGGATTTACTATAGTATCGATATGCATGGCCATAAAAAGCGATGCGTTAATACAGAGCCCTACTATTAAATAATAAAAACCAATAGGGATCACTTTACCTAAGCACAGCCGCCAAATAAAAATAACGGCAATAGTGACCACATCAAAGGCAAATAATTTTAGGAACAGGAATGATGTATACATGTCAATGAACAAACTCAACGTATAAGAAACCATCATAATTAATGACAGTTGAGTACGGCTATTGTCTGATTTATTAATGGCCGTAGACAGATTATATAAAAATGCAAAAACAAATAAACATGTGATAGGTATACCTAAAAGATTGCTAATTGCAGCGAGGCTCCAAAAGAAGTCCTCCAAAAAACTACCCATTACCTAGCCACCGGTGTTTTACGATTCAACACAAAATTTTTCAATTTAACCAACCCTAAAATATCTTTATTAACAATAAGTACTACTGCCATTGTGAAATCAACAATAAGTGTTGAAAAGCCATAAAGCATCCACAACCACCAAAATTCGTAATTTGAGCTTACTGTTCGATCAATATGCATGGCCATAAAAAGCGCTGCATTAATACACAGCCCTGCTATTAAATAATAAAAGCCTACAGGGATGACTTTACCTAAGCACAGCCGCCAAATAAAAATAACGGCAATAGTGACTACATCAAAGGCAAATAATTGTAGGTACCGTAATGGTGTGTATATGTTTATGTACAAACTCAACGTATAAGAAACCATCATAATGAATGACAGCTGAGTGCGGCTATTGTCAGGTTTATTAATAGCAGCAGACAAGTTATATAAAAATGTAAAAACAAATAACCATGTAATAAGTATGCCTAAGAGCTCGCTAATTTCAGCAAGACTCCAAAATAAGTCTTCCAAAAAACTATCCATTACCTAGCCACCGGTGCTTTTAAATTCAACACAACATATTTCAATTTAACCAAACGCAAGAAATCTTTTTTAATGAAAAAAACAGCAACCATGGCAAAGTCGTTAAAGTTGACTAGCCAAGAATACACTATTGTAAAAAGCCAAGGTTCGTAGTTATTATAAATTACGGTATCTAAGTGCATTCCTAAAAATAGGATAGCATTCACTGAGAGCCCCGTTAATAAATAGGCGGGTATAAGCCTCTCTTTAATAAATAAATTAAGTACCACTAGGGCAAAAATAGTAGCTATATCAAAATAAAAAAAATCGAGGTACTGAATTGTTTGAATATTTATAAAAAGGCTTGATAGATATGAAACCGTCATCACTAGAGATAACCAAACACGCTTTTTGTCAGGTGTATTAATGCTAGAAACTAATGAGTACAAAAAGGCCATTAAAAAACCCCACTGTACCAATGCTCCAATATAAAAACTTACATCAGGACTTAACATCAGGTCATCTAACATAATAATCGCTAATGTAATAAGAGCAGGTCATTCTGGTCGGTAAGTGCACGTTTAATTTGATAGGTTTGCATATGTTTGAAACCAATCTGAATAAAAAAGTCATTAAAAATACCCATTATAAAAATGCACTAATGTACATAGATAATTGGGGCTAGTTTTAAAGCGTTTCATGATTTAGTTGTTTACCAAGTTTTAGGAGTATGCTTTTATTTTACAGTCTAAAGCTGAGTGACATGTGGCTTAATACTTTATAATAGCTGGTAGTCGTACCGTAGTCACTTTGAGTAAAGTTACCGCACTTTAATTTATGCTTTGACGTTTTTCATCGCAAAAATAAAATAATTTTAAGCTAGGGCATTTTTGAATTAGCGCTTGGATTTAGTAAAGTGCAGGTTGCATTTTTAAGCTTATGCAGCCCTAAAATATCTCTATCAACTATCAAAGCTACAATCATTGTAATATCAACTAGGTTTACAGTGTATAAGAATGCCTCCCACAACCACCAATGTTGTTTGTTTTCATAAATGTATATATCGATATGCATTAACGCAAAGAAGACGGTATTGATACTGAGACCTATTATTAAATATAAAAATGATTGGGTAGTTTTTTTTACTATTTTATATAAGCACAGAAGAGCGGTAATTGTAGCTATATCATATAAGGCGAAATTTAAGTAGAGTGAATTTTTTAGGGAAAGCCAAGTAAAAAAGTAATCTGATAAGGTGTATGAACACATCATAACAAAAGAACTTAGTAAGAGGGTTGTTCCTCTTTTCACATCCAGTGAATAAACAAATGCATTAAAAAAAAAAGCCATTAAAAATCCCCACATAAAAAAAGCAGAGAGTGAAAACAGCCCAAATAAATTTTGTAAGAACATCTAACGCCTTAAATTATCACTTTGGTTTTTTAGGAACTAATTCTGGTAACAAAATGGCAGAACGGCTTAAATCAGCACTCGCTGCACTCAAACCTTCTTGCGAGAAACTCACTGTATCAGATTGTAGGGTTTTAGTGCTAGTAGTTTGTTGAGCCAAAGGCTGTAATTGTTGTGTTTTGTTGTATGCTTGCATTTGCACTTGGCTATTAGCTGAAATTTGCATGTAATTGATCCTTATAAAAGTTTAAATTTAATTGGCGTAAAACTAAATCACACCATTGTGTAGGTATATGCACTACTCATGGCGGTAGTTGCTATTTATAACCTCATAGCTATTTGCAAGCTATGTACCAACTTTTGTTTAAATTTTATTTTTAAGTAAATTACTAGGAATTGACACAATCAAAACACCTCCGACCAGACAAACTCAGGCATAAAAAAACGCACAGGGGTAACCGTACGTTTTTTGTATCCAGGGAGTTTAAGCCACGAATTTACACGGGATCGCCGCTTTGTTACTTGGCTTTAAAATGTATTCCATTGCTACTTCGTCGCAGTTTTCTTTACGAAGGCACAATTCACAATCTTTCATCACTTTTTCAGGCAGGCTGTCTTTACTGCAAAAAGCAAAATCTTGTTTTTCAAAAAAGTCTGGCACGCGAGTAAGCACAATTACGCGATTAAGTGCCAATTTTTTGGCTTTTATTAGCAAATGGTCAACTAATTGCCGCCCTTGCCCAGTCACCGCACTTTGCGGATCAATACCCAAAGAGCGTATCTCTGCAAGGCCGGTATCGTATATATACAGCGATGCACAGCCCGACACCTTGCCGTCTATTTCGGTTACAGCAAATTCATTAATTGAATGCACCATGTCACTTTTAGCACGCGGCAAATTTTCGCCGACGGTTGCCCAATGTTGAATAAGTTTTGCAATTGATTCAACGTCGTCTAGGTTGGCATCACGAACCGTTATCTGCTGTTTTTTTTTGGCTGCTTTAATTGCGCTAGTGACTTGCTCAATAGAGGTACCGCCAATTGCTTGACGCGCTTTAATACAGGCGTCTATTTCAAGTACCGGATAAACATCGTCTTCAAACACATCATTTACTGATTTATATTGTTCAAGTGAGAGCTCCTCAAGGGTTTTATCTTCACTTATTGCAAGCTGCACCAGCACACCTACAATATGATGCCCCTCTCTAAAAGGTACCCCCTTAGCAACTAAGTAATCAGCCAGCTCGGTTGCATTTGCATGGCCACCTTTTGCCGCTGCCAATGTACGCTCACCTTTTACTTTTACGCCTTTAATACACGCTTGTGCCATATGAATACACGCAAGCCATGTTGGCATCGCATCAAAAATGCCTTCTTTGTCTTCTTGCATATCTTTATTGTAAGCAAGAGGGAGTGCTTTAAGGGTCATCATCATGGCGCTAAAAGCACCAAATACACGGCCTGTTTTACCACGAATAAGCTCAAGTGCATCTGGGTTCTTTTTTTGCGGCATTAAAGACGAGCCAGACGTAACATTGTCGGCAAGCTCAATAAAGCCCGCTTCACCTGAGTTATAAAAAATTAAATCTTCAGACATACGCGATAAATGAATCATTGAAATTGAAGCACAACTTAATAACTCAACAACAAAATCACGGTCTGAAACGCCATCAAGGCTATTTTTAGTTGCACCTGTAAAGCCTAAGCCTTGTGCAAGTGTTTGGCGGTCAATTGGGTAAGCAGTGCCAGCCAACGCGCCACTGCCTAGCGGACAATAGTTCATACGGGCTTTAGCGTCTTGCAAACGGCTTTCGTCGCGTTCTAGCATTTCAACATATGCCATGCACCAGTGGCTAAATAATACGGGTTGTGCACGTTGTAAATGGGTATAACCTGGTAAAATAGTCCCCAGTTCACGTTCGGCTAACGCAACAAATTCAGCTTTTAATTGGGCAATGGCTTTTAAAATATGATCGGCAGTATCACGGCACCATAATCTAAAGTCGGTGGCTACTTGGTCATTACGACTTCGGCCTGTGTGTAACTTTTTAGCTAGATCACCCACTTTCTCAATTAGAGCCGCTTCAACGTGCGAATGAATATCTTCAGCACCTGAGGTAGCTACAGCGGTTGGATCTGCTTTTACCTCTTCGAGTAACTCGTATAATGCCGATACTAATTCTTTGTGCTCATCGTTTGATAACACGTTAACTTGTTCAAGTGCGCCAGCCCATGCCACAGAGCCAATAATATCTTGCTCTGCTAATTGGTAGTCAAATGGAAGAGAGTCGTTAAATTGCTTAA
This sequence comes from Pseudoalteromonas sp. SIMBA_162, assembly GCF_046535955.1. Taxonomy (NCBI): domain Bacteria; kingdom Pseudomonadati; phylum Pseudomonadota; class Gammaproteobacteria; order Alteromonadales; family Pseudoalteromonadaceae; genus Pseudoalteromonas; species Pseudoalteromonas sp. SIMBA_162. The sequence goes on from NZ_JAWJBQ010000003.1 coordinate 191,802, forward strand.
ACGCCTCGTCTGGACCCGTAGAAAAACGTCCGCCCCATAATGCCATGAAATATCTCCAAACCCTGTAATGCCCCTTTTACAAGGGGCGTAAAATTTACTTTTTAGACAACGCCGAAATTCTGCTTGAAAGCGAGAACAAACGAATAAAGCCTTCAGCATGTGATTGGTCATACACATCATCTTCGCCAAAGGTTGCAAAGTCTTCGCTGTATAGGCTGTTAGGTGATTTTTTCTGAACCGCAGTCACTTGGCCTTTATAAAGCTTAAGTACCACTTCACCCGTTGCTAATGTGGACAGTGCCTCAGCGCCCGCTAAAATAGAGTCTTTAAGTGGCGTAAACCAACGTCCGTCGTACACTAAGTGCGAAAATTCGCCGCCTAATACTTCTTTCCACTTACGGCTTGATTTATCAAGTACCAGTTCGTCTATTGCTTGAAGCGCCGCCATTATCACGGTACCACCTGGGGTTTCGTAACAACCGCGAGATTTCATACCGACTAAACGGTTTTCTACTATATCAACACGGCCAACACCATGCGGTGATGCAATGTCGTTTAATTTAACTAAACAATCATAAGGTTTAAGCTCTTCACCATTTACGGCAACCACTTCACCTTCAACTACTTTTAATGTTACAAGTTCGGCTTTATCTGGGGCTTGCTCTGGAGAGTTAGTCCAGGTCCAAACTTGATCGCTAGGCTCACACCATGGATCTTCAAGCTCGCCGCCTTCGTGCGAAATATGCCATGCGTTTGCATCACGGCTGTAAATTTTTGTTGCTGAAGCAGAGCACGGAATATCACGCTCGGCTAAGTAATCTAGTAGTGATTCACGGCTTGATAAGTCCCACTCACGCCATGGCGCAATAACTTTTAAATCGGGTGCAAGCGCTGCAAAACACGATTCAAAACGTACTTGGTCGTTACCTTTACCCGTACAACCATGTGAAAGTGCATCAGCCCCTACTTTGCGTGCAATTTCTACTTGCGCCTTAGCAATAATTGGGCGCGCCATAGAGGTACCAAGTAAATACGTACCTTCGTAAATAGAACCCGTTTTAAGCGTTGGGTAAATGTAGTCACTTACCATTTCATCTTTTAAGTCAACTACGTAACATTCAGATGCGCCTGATGCGATGGCTTTTTCTTCAACGCCTTCAAGCTCTTCTGCGCCTTGGCCTACATCGGCAACAAACGCGATTACTTCACAGCCGTAGTTCTCTTTTAACCATGGCACGATAGCCGATGTATCTAGACCACCTGAATAGGCTAAAACGACTTTTTTAATTGAACTCATAGGTGTTCCTTAACAAAATTTGGATTTAGTAATGTAACTAGCAGAGCATTTTGCGCATGCATGCGATTTTCTGCTTGTTGAATAATTTTTGATGCTGGGCCGTCCATTACCTCAGAGGTAATTTCAAACTCACGGTGTGCCGGTTGGCAATGTAATACCGTAGTCGCCCCTGTTTGATCTAGCAATGCTTGGTTTAGCTGATAAGGCATATATTTTTCTTTTACTTGCTCAAGCGGGGTATCGTCCCCCATTGAAACCCATGTATCGGCGTAAACAACGTTTGCACCAACCGCCGCTTCTACACGGTCACTCACCATTACTGATGCGCCATTCATAGCTGCTATTTGCTCAGCCTTTTTAAGAATTTGCGAATCAGGCGAACACCCTTTTGGTGTAACAGCAACAAAATCAGTACCGAGTGTTGCCGCTAATAGCATTAATGAATGGGTAACGTTATTACCTTCACCCAAATAAGCGACTTTAAGCTCGCTTACATCGCCATGTACTTCTTGAAGCGTTAAAAAGTCTGCCAATGCTTGGCATGGGTGATATAAATCACACAAACTATTAACTACAGGTACACTCGAGTACTCACCTAAGGTGGTTAACGTACTGTGCTGGTTTACACGCGCTACAATACCATCAGCCCATGTAGAAATATTAAGCGCGAAGTCTTTTACTGATTCACGTGCGCCCATAGCGCCATTTTGCTGGTCTAAATATACAGCGTGACCACCTAAACGGTTAATGCCAATATCAAACGATAAACGCGTACGTAAGCTCTGTTTTTCAAATAGTGTAACCACTGATTTGCCCGCTAATACTTGGCTGTATTTCTCGGGATTTGCTTTTAAATCACGCGCTAGCTTTAATAATTTAAGTGCGCCTTGTTGGTCTAACTCTAGACCGGTTAAAAAATTCTCTAACATGGTAACCCTATGGTGTAATCTTCGTTCCGACATGCTCGCCGTTTAGCAAAGCAGTTAAATTTTCTGGCTTTTGCCAGCTGGAAATATACACACCGCGTCGTAAGTGTAGGGCAGCGTGAAGACTGGTCTTAACTTTGACCTCCATCCCGCCCACAATTACTCCCTCTGCAATTAAAGTCTCAATGTGTTTTGTGTCAAGGTTATGTAACGGCTGCTTATTAGCGTCAAGCACGGCCTCTACGTCAGTCATAAAAATAAGTTCTGCATTTAAATTATTTGCGATAGCTGCTGCTGCCTCGTCAGCATTAACGTTGTACCAAAGTCCTTGTTCATCAAAACCTATAGAGCTAACAATAGGTAGGCGCCCAATTTTTATTAAATCGTTAATAATAGAGTCGTTGTTGCTTTCGCACTTACCTACTAAACACAATGCTTTGAGCTTTTGCGATGCGGTTACGCCTGCTTCGTAAAGGCTTAAACCCACAGGTTTGTGGCCAGCAGCAATAGCTTGAGCCATTAGCTGCTTGTTTGCACAGCCTGCAAGTGCACCAACTATGTGGGGCATTTGTTCTGCCGGGCTAATACGTAAACCTTGATGCTTAGCACTAACAAAACCGGCTTCTTTTAACCATGTATCGACTAATGCCCCGCCACCATGCACAATTACAAAGTTATGACTTGGCTGATTAGACAACACATCAAATAACGCATGAGCAGCATTTTCAGTATTGAGTACAGCGCCGCCAAGCTTTATAACCCACGTTTTTTTAGCCATTAAAACGCTCCTTTTAAGCCTGTGGTGTGGTCTAAATTCATTGATAAATTTATACACTGCAGGGCTTGCCCTGCAGCACCTTTTAATAAATTATCAATGGCTGCCATAACAATGAGTTGAGAGCCTTGCTGCTGCCAACCAATATCAACATAAGGCTGCTTTGCAACTCCCTTAATTGACGGGATCTTACTACCTAATAAGCGGATTAAAGGCTCGTTTTCAAGCACGCTGAAGGCCTTAGCCACTTGCTCACTTGTAACATTAGGTTTTAGTTGCACGTAAATGGTTTCTAAAATACCGCGAGCAAAGTTACCTAAATGAGGTGTAAATAAAACCTGATGACCAAGGTGTTGCTCTATTTCTGGTCCGTGGCGATGATTAAATAAACCATATGGCGCTAGCGATACTTCACAAAAATGAGTACCGACACTGGCTTTTCGCCCTGCGCCAGTTACACCCGACACTGCATTAATAATAATTCTGTCGTCGCTTAACAAACCTGCTTGCTGAAGTGGCTTTAGCGCATTCAGCGCCGCAGTAGGGTAACAACCCGCAACAGCCACTAAATTTGCATTTGCAATTTCGTTGCTATTCCATTCAGCTAAACCGTATGCCGATTCATTTAATAGCTCAGGGTGCTTATGTTCAAAGCCGTAATAAGTAACGTAATCATCATTGCTTGCAAGGCGGTAACCACCAGACAAGTCAAATACCTTTTTACCCATTGCTAAAAATTGCGGGGCTAAATCTACACTTACTTTATGATCGGTACACAAGCATATGTAATCTGCATTCGCGTTAATGTCGTTGAACGCTGAGTCAGTAAGAGGAAGTAAAGGAATATCAAGTAAGCCTAAGTGTTCTGGGTATAAATCACTCAGTAATTTATTTTTGTCTAGGCTACCTTCAGATACATAACAACCTGATAAAGTTAAACTTGGGTGTTTAGCAATAAGGCTTGCTAGTTCTGCGCCGCTGTAACCACTTGCGCCAATAATCGTTACATTCATTATTTGCTCACTATCTTAAAATCTATTACTACTTATTTATGTGTTCGCTTACACTAGCTTAGATGCTAAGTAAGTCTTTTTTGTTAATGAATTTTGATTATCGTCGCATTATCTTCATTGTGTTACTTAATATATTTATGCTTAAAAAGTGAATTGATATTCATAATAAATACTTTTATATTGTTATGCAATTAAATTGAATAGTTATTTTGGAATTTTTTATGTCTTTGCCTTCGTTTATTTCTATGTACCAGCAATTAATTGCAGCCCCGTCTATCAGTGCAATTGAAGACAGCGAATGCATGAGTAATAAAAACGTTATCGAGTTACTTGCCCACTGGTGTGAAACGCTCGGTTTTACCTGTGAAATAATAGAACTTGAAGGTAAAAAAGGGCGTTATAACTTATTAGCAAAACGTGGCATTGGCGATGGCGGTTTAATGCTTGCTGGGCATACCGACACAGTGCCGTTTGATGATAGCCGCTGGAATCATGATCCGTTTAAATTAACAGAACTCGACAACAAACTGTATGGGCTAGGCAGTATTGATATGAAAGGATTTTTTGCTTTCGTATTACAAGCTATAAGCGAACTAGATGAAAGACTACAAACACAGCCTATTTTAATACTTGCTACCGCCGATGAAGAAACAACAATGGCAGGCGCACAGCAAATTTGCAAACATCCTAACTTAAAGCCAGCACGCTGTATTATTGGTGAACCCACTGATATGACTCCGGTATTTACACACAAGGGCCATATGAGTACAGCTATAAGAGTCGTAGGACGCTCAGGGCATAGCTCAGATCCCGAACGTGGTCTAAACGCCATTGAAGTTATGCATAAAGTGACTTCAAAATTACTGATCTTAAAAGAGCAATTAAAGAATAAGTATTCACTAAGCCACTTTGAAATACCTTATCCTACTTTAAATTTAGGTAATATTCATGGTGGTGACAACGCAAATAGAATATGTGGTTGTTGTGAAATGCATATCGATATGCGCCCATTGCCAGGGCTTAGCGTGCAAGAGCTACAAGCACTGCTGCTAGATGCAACAAAAGAGATTAACGAACAATACCCTAACTCAGTGAGTGTAATTGACCTGCACGACCCAATACCGGCATTTACAGGCCATACCGACAGTGCGCTAGTTCAACTTGCAGAAAAAATAGCAGGCCAAAAAGCCATTGCTGTTAATTACTGTACAGAAGCACCTTTTATTCAGCAACTGGGTTGTGAAACCATAGTTATGGGGCCGGGTTCAATTAACCAAGCGCATCAACCTGACGAATTTTTAGCTATGGAAAAAATAAAGCCTTCACAGCACATCATTAGCAATATTATAAAAGCCTGTTGCTTTTAACTAAGCAATAAAAAAGACGCTTGTTAGCGTCTTTTTTATAAATGCGGCATTTACTATTTCATGTATTTGCTTAAATACTTTTTAAATACAGGGTCTGTTTTAGCAAGCTCTTTTTGCTCAGCTAATATCTCTTTTAAAATCACACCCGAGGTAAGCGGGTTAGCCAGTACAACCCTAAACACAACCGTAGGTTGATTATCGTATTGAGCTGGGGTCAAACGTGTACGCGACACAAACGAACGACCTGACTCACGCTGGCGTTTTTGCATACTGGCTGTAAAACGATTTAGTGAGGCAAAAATATCAATCCGTGTTTTTTCATCAGCCTCAGCAATCGCTTGTTTTATTTGTTTTGGCACATAACGATAAGTGAGCAAGCACAGTTCAGGTTCTGAAATAAGCTCAAAATCTTCATCTGCTTTGATTAAATCAGCAAAATATTTTGCTTTTTTAATACTTCTATCTATTAGCATTTCATAGCCTTTACGGCCAATAACACGTAAGCAAGCATGCACTAACATAGCCATACCAGGGCGGCTACCTTCGAGTGTGTGGCTACCTAAATCTTTAGAGCCCTTACGCAATATATATTCAGCATGGTGTTCTATTGCATCGGTTGCAGCGGGGTCTTTAAATAACACTAAACCTGCGCCCATCGGGACATACATTTGTTTGTGGGCATCAATTGTAATTGAGTCTGCTCGCTCAATACCATTCAACAAAGGACGGTACGTGTTCGATAACAACGTTGCCCCACCCCATGCTGCATCAACATGAAAATGACAGTTAATCTCTTGCGCTAAATCAGCCATTTCGTTAAGCGGATCAATATTGCCGGTTTCGGTTGTACCTGCAACACCAATAATCGCCATTACTTTAATGCCTTTGGACTCAAGCTCGCGGGCTTTGTCTCGCATGGCAGTTACATCGACCTTGTTGTCATCCGTTGTTTTAATACCAATTAAGTTGTCGCGCCCTATCCCTAATAAATCAACCGATTTCCCTAATGAATAATGACCACGTTCTGAAATTAATACCGCTAAGCCTTTGTATCCATAATGCAGCATACCAGCCACTAGCCCTTGGGCTGCAATACCGGTAAATTCACCATCGGCTTTTAACAAACGATTTCGAGCAATCCAAAGCGCAGTAATGTTTGCAACCGTGCCACCAGAGCAAAATGCACCTAATGAAGTTTTAGCGCTGTGCATCCATTTAGAGTAGAACGCATCATTTTGGCCATAGACTAAATGATGCATCATACCTAACACCTGACGCTCAAGTGGAGTAAATGCCTTAGATGTCTCAATTTTTACTAGATTTTGATTTAGTCCCACCATCAACTTTGACAGTGGCAGTAAAAAATGCGGTAAAGCTGATGTCATATGACCAATAAAACTTGGTGCAGCCGTATGCACAGAATGCGCAACAAGTTGCTCCATTATGTCTTGAGCATAAGCAGATACAAACGTTGGGTTTTCTGGGATCACCGCAGCTTGAAAGTCTTTTTCAATTTCATGTAATGGTTTTTCGATTGCCGCTATATTTTCGTTTAAAAAACCTGCTAAATTACTCGATATTTCAAGCTCAATTTTGCTTAAAGTTGAGTCAGGCGCTTCAGGTACAGTAAATATACGCTTGAGGCTTTCTTTAGAGGCGACGGCACAACGCTTTTGATCCATCTTAATACCTAGTGTGTGTTGCTAAAACACCTGTTTAACTAGTAAAAACGCCCAAATATGGCGGTAAGTTAAGCAATAGTGTTTCTAAATAATTGCGCTAACTGTACTGCAATATAAGTAAAATGTCTCGTTAAAACCCTTAAAAGCAACACCACGCATGACAAAAAAGTGTTAATTTAATTAAAATTTTATTTAATCTAATAAATACTAATTATTTATTGGGCAATTTTGTATTTTAAGTATAATCATTAAAACAATAAAAAAGGGACAGGCAATGCTTAAGGGAAGAGTGAAAGTAAGCTGGTTTGTGGCTGGTTTTGCTTCATTTTTAGTCAGTTTAATGGTCTATATTTACTACACCTACCACACAACCCGCGCTGAAATTATGGAATCTGTTGATGCGCGCCTTCTTAATGCCGCAGCCAGTGTTAAGCATATACTCGGTGATGACTACCTAAATACCATGAATCAAAACGGTCAAATTAATTTTTTTGACTATGAAGTCAAAAGCAGGCAGCTTTCTGAGTTTGCACAAGCGCTTGATGTGGCATATGTATATGCAATGATATTAAAAAACAACCGCGTATACTTTACTGCATCTAGCTATACGCAAGACGATATGAACAATGGCAAAATAACGCAATATTTAGATTTATACCCAGAAGCAACCGATCTCAACATAAGCGCTTTTTACTCCACTGAGCCGGTATTTGAAGTATCGGCCGATCAATGGGGACACTTTAAAACTATATTTATCCCTTTTGTTGACGATACAACAGGTAAAACTTACCTTACTGGCGCTGATATAACGATTCTTGATCTTAACCAAAAGCTAAGCGAAAGCGTCTCTAAAGCAGCTGCTATGGCAAGCTTCTTCTTTTTTATAGCTGTACTCGTTGCCGCTATTTATGTTTACTTACTTAAGCGCTCATTAGCAACAGACTCCAGTACTGGGTTTGAAAACCACATTGCGTTGGAATACTTACTTAAAAAAAGTAACAGTCATCATATGCAGTTAGCCGTTGTCTGGGTGAATGAAATTGAAGATATAAATAGCTTTTACGGCACCGAAATCGGCGACAAAGTAATGAAAAACTTGCTTATGCATTTTAAGAGCCGCTGTTCTGCCAACTGTCATTTATACCGCTTAGCCACCAATAAATTGGTGCTACTATCACCTAAAGAAACACCTTATGAAGAGCTGAACGATTTAATCGAAACCTATAATGCCAATACGCCTTTATTAACTGATCCATTTATATACATCACATTATGTGCAGGTATTGCGACGGGTAATAAATCACTATTACTTGAAAATGCTCATATTGCTGCACTACAAGCAAAGCAAGGTAGGCACACAGTCATTAATTATTCTAAAGCACTTCACGATGTTAAAACTCAATATCAATACAATGTAGAAATGGCCAAAGAAGTGCATGATGCATTTGATAACAACCGTATTGTGCCCTACTTTCAGCCAATAATAGATACCAAAACAAACCAGATAGTGCAGTACGAATGTTTGGCACGAATGGTTACCGCAAGCGGAGAGATTTTAAAACCCGATGCGTTTTTAAATGTAGTTACTCGCTCCAGAATGGACGGGTTATTAACCCGCACTATATTTTCACAATGCATTAGCCGCTTTAGAAAAACAAACATTTGTTGGAGCTTAAATATAACAGCGCAAGACATGTTAGATCCAAGCTTAAATGAATTCATCACAAACGAGCTTAAGCGCTATCCGCACCCAAGCAATATCACTTTAGAGTTAATAGAAACTCAAGCGATTGCAAATTATTCTGAAGTTAAAGCATTTATTTCTATGGTTAAAAGTAAAGGGGTTAAGGTAATAATTGATGACTTTGGTAGCGGTTATTCAAATATTTCAAATGTTCTAAAACTTGAAGTTGACGGTATTAAGTTAGATGGCGGATTAATAAAACAGATAATACACGATAACGACATTTACTTATTTATTGAGCATATAGCGGCATTTGCTAACCAATTAGATTTACAGCTAATTGCTGAATCTGTAGAAAACGCAGCCACCGTAAATGCGTTAGAAAAAGCAAATGTGACGCTAATGCAGGGTAACCATTTTGCCCAACCTACGCCACAATTTGCTACACCAGAAAATGCTGAATTAGTCAGTTAATTAACCAAACGTTAGTGATAAAGATATTTTGAGTCGATAGAAAAACGCTTAAACATAACTTAAGTTAAATCAATAACAAGCCGGTGACTTTGCTGACCACTGGCCCAATATTTTCGCTCAAACGGGGTGATTGCATCGTCGCTGTGATAAGACTGCACTTCGCAAATATGGCTGGTTAGTTCAAGCGCCCTTGCAAATTCTTTAACATATATGTCCCAGTTACTGCGTACTTCTAATAAGCCACCTAACTTAACAATATAAGGAAATATAGCTGCACCGTGCCATCTGCGTTGAATATGTTTAGATTTAGGCCATGGATTTGGATACAACAAATAGTGGTGGCTTGGCTGCCAATTTGCTGCAACTGCTAAGCGCCAAAAATCATTTAAATCAGCCTGTACCAAAATATACTGACCTCTGTCGCTTTGCTTATATTGAACGTCGTGTTTATCAAGCCTATGCGACGACTTATCAATCCCGACCACAAGAGCATCTGGATGAAGCTTAGCTAAGTTAGCAGTACTTTCACCTACACCACAGCAAGAGTCTAAAATAAGAGGGCCATTAAATGCCTTAACCTTTTCATTAACCTCATCAAATGCCGCTTGCGTGTGTGCTGCAATAGGCTTTTTAAACTCGGCGTTTAAATGCTTATTTACTATTTCATCAAGCTTTTCGTGAATACCGGCCTGATTAGATACAATACTTCGAGAATTTGCATCACTCATTAATGTCTTAGCCCCACACCTTTTTTGATTAATGTAAGCGCAACAGTAAATAGCACGGTAATAAACACTAAAATAACACCTAATGCGACGGTTAAATCAACATCCGATACACCTAAAAACCCGTACCTAAATGCGTTAACCATATAGATGATAGGGTTGATTTGCGATACATTTTGCCAAAACTCAGGTAGCAAGGTAATTGAATAAAATACGCCACCCAAGTACGTTAGCGGAGTAAGTATAAATGTGGGAATAATACTAATGTCATCAAAGCTATTAGCGTAAATAGCGTTAATTAAACCACCTAGCGCAAACACCGCCGAGGTTAAAATCACCGTTGCCATAATTACAAATATATTGTGTATTTGAATATCAACAAACAACAGCGATACACAGGTAACAATAAAGCCCACCATCATGCCGCGAGTCATACCACCGCCCATATAGCCTAGTACTATAATGTAATTAGGCACTGGCGCAACAAGCAGCTCTTCTATACTTTTTTGAAATTTAGTCGAGTAAAAACTAGAAGCCACATTAGAATATGAGTTTGTAATAACCGACATCATTATTAAGCCCGGTACAATAAACTCCATATAACTAAACCCACCCATTTCACCAATGCGCGAGCCTATGAGGTTACCAAAAATAACAAAATACAAACTCATTGTTATGGCAGGTGGTACTAGAGTTTGCACCCAAATACGTAGAAAACGAATACACTCTTTAATCCATATACTTTTTAGCGCTACGCCATATTTAAACATTTATTCGCCCCGCCCTTGCTCTAGTAATCCTACAAATAGCTCTTCTAATCGATTGGCCTTATTACGCATACTTAATACAGTATTGCCTTGCTCTGTAAGCGCACTAAACACTGCATTTAAGCCCTGTGATTTAGCCACTTCAACCTCAATAGTGTGATCGTCCGTCATGGTAAATTTATAACCTTGCAACGTGACTGGCTTAGCTGGCATTTTTAAATCAAGTACAAACGTTTCTTTATCAAGCTTTGCAAGCAGTGCTTTTATCGTCGTGTTTTCAACAATGCGACCGGTATCGATAATGGCAATGTTTTTACACAACAGTTCTGCTTCTTCTAAGTAATGGGTAGTTAAAATAATCGTTACGCCTTGTTCATTAATTTTGCGTAAAAACTCCCACATAGAGCGTCGTAACTCTATATCTACACCCGCTGTTGGTTCATCAAGTATAAGTAGCTTTGGCTCGTGCATCAGTGCGCGTGCAATCATTAAACGACGCTTCATACCGCCTGATAAAGTACGCGCTTGTTTATCTTTTTTCTCAAGCAAACCAAGCTGGGCTAAATATTTATCAGCACGCTTATGTGCCTCGCTACGCGGTACACCGTAATAACCTGCTTGGTTTACTAATATTTGGGTCAACGTTTCAAATTGGCTGAAGTTAAATTCTTGTGGTACTAAGCCTAAATGCGCCTTGGCAGCTTCAAGATGGGTATCTATATCGTAACCAAATACCTCCACTTTACCTTCAGTTTTATTGACCAAAGACGAAATAACACCAATCGTTGTTGATTTACCTGCGCCATTTGGCCCAAGTAATGCAAAAAAGTCGCCCTCGTCTACTTGTAAATCAACACCTTTAACAGCCTCTACGCCGTTTTTGTATACCTTGGTAAGGCCTTCAATATTTAATGCAATACTTTGCTTACTCATTACTTACCCTCACCATAACCCCAACGTTTTGTTAGTGTATGCTCAATGTTTAAATGATCTAAAATGCGAGCCACCATAAAATCGACTAAATCTTCTATGCTTTGCGGCTTATGATAAAAGCCCGGCGCTGCAGGCATAATGGTAACGCCCAAACGCGATAGCTTTAACATGTTCTCTAAATGAATCTCGCTAAAAGGCGTTTCACGCGGCACTAAAATAAGCTGGCCACGTTCTTTAATCACTACATCGGCCGCACGTTCTAGTAAATTATCAGATGCGCCTACAGCAATCGCCGATACTGACCCCGCACTACATGGACACACAACCATTTTTTTAGGCGCTGCAGAGCCAGAGGCTACAGGACTAAACCAGTTATCTTTACCAAATACTTGTAATTGTTGTGGCTGTGCATCAAATAGCGTATTTAACTGCTCAGTGGCTTTATCTTCATTTGCCGAGAGCTTTATGTTTGACTCAGTATCAAGCACAACTCGGGCTGCGCTCGAAATAAGTACATACACTTGGTATTGCTGCTCTAGTAACACTTCAAGCAGCTTTAAACCATATGGTGCGCCAGAGGCACCGCTGAACGCTAAGGTGATTTTATCTTTAAATTGCAAATTATTCTCCGCTGAATTTATCAGCCAAACCATCTACTAGTTGCTGATGAAGGCCGTTAAAACCGCCATTACTCATAATTAAAATATGTTGATCAGGCTGCACATTTTCAAGCACCGTATTTATAATAGCTTGCGTACTATTAAAGCACTGCATGCCCGCTTTTTGAGCTTGCTCGTTAAGCGACCAGCCTAAGTTATCTGGTTCAAACAAAAGTACGTCATCAGCATCAGTTAATGAAGCAAGAAGCGTATGCTGATGTACACCCATTTTCATGGTGTTTGAGCGAGGCTCTAAAATAGCAATAATTTTTTCATCGCCGACTTTAGCGCGTAAACCCGCCAAGGTTGTTTTAATCGCTGTTGGGTGATGAGCAAAATCGTCATAAACCTTAATACTGTTTATGTCGGCCTTGAGTTCCATTCGCCTTTTCGGACTTATAAACTCGGCAAGTGCCTCAATACTGTGGCTAACCGCAATCCCTACATGGCGCGCTGCAGCAATTGCCATAATCGCATTTTTAACATTATGTTCGCCAATTGCGCCCCAATTAACCGTACCTTGCCGTTCATTATTCAAAAGTACTTTAAACTCACTGCCATCGGGTTTAATTAGTTCGTAACCCCAATCAATGCCTAGCGTTTCGCTTTCACTCCATAACCCTTGCGATATAACGTCTTCAAGTGCTTTGTCTTGTTTTGGCCAAATTACTTTACCGCTGTGAGGTAGTGTACGCATTAAGTGGTGAAATTGTTTTTTAATTGCGTTTAAATCATCAAAAATATCGGCGTGATCAAACTCTAAATTATTCAAAATTAATGTACGCGGTAAGTAATGGACAAACTTGCTGCGCTTATCAAAAAAAGCGGTATCGTATTCATCTGCCTCAATAACAAAAAAAGGGGTTTCACCTACCTTTGCCGACACACCAAAATTTTGCACTATGCCGCCAATTAAAAACCCCGGGTTTAAACCAGCATATTCTAATATCCAGGCAAGCATACTCGCTGTGGTTGTTTTACCATGCGTACCAGCTACCGCAAGCACCCACGAGTTTTGCAATAAGTTATGCTTTAACCACTCTGGGCCGGAGGTATAAGGTAAGCTCTTGTCTAACACATATTCAACACACGGATTACCTCGGCTCATCGCATTACCAATTACTACCATATCGGGTTTTGGCTCTAATTGAGATACGTCGTAACCTTGAGTGAGCTCAATACCAAGTTCTTCAAGCTGGGTGCTCATAGGTGGGTAAACGTTTTGGTCTGAACCTGTTACTTTATGGCCAAGCGACTTAGCAATAGCTGCAATACCACCCATAAACGTACCGCAAATGCCCAAAATATGAATATGCATATACTTTCCTTAAACCGTATGCTCACTTTGCAGCTGTGCAAAGTTTAATGGCGCTATAATGCCAAATTTCGCGCTTACTTACCATTATATGTAGGCATTTTACTAATGCTTAAAGTCATTATCACAAACAAAAAAGCCTTCTAAATTAGAAGGCTTTTTGCAAAGTAAATTAAATTACATACTTAAAAAAACAATTAAACCCAAGCCTAAAACTAACCGGTAAATTACAAAAGGTAACATTCCCATTCGTTCAATCACTTTTAAAAATAAATAAATACACGCATAGGCAGATAAAAAAGACAGTACCACACCTAGTAGCAATGTACCCCAATCAACAACGTGGTCACCCAATGCAAGTTCTATTGTGTAATAAAGCCCCATCATTGAAATTACAGGAATAGCGAGTAAAAACGAAAAACGCGCTGCACTTTGCTTATTCATGCCTAGCATTAAACCCGCTGTCATTGTAATACCTGAACGAGAGGTACCCGGGATCATAGCAACGGCTTGCGCCAAGCCAATCATTAAAGCCGACTTCCAATTAAGTTGATAAATTGTTTTAACTTGTTTCCCTTTAGCATCAGCGTACCAAAGCAATAGGCCAAAAATAATCGTCGTGGCTGCAATGACCCATGCACTTCGAAGGTATAACTCAACAAAATCCTTAAGTAACAAACCAAATACAGCAGCAGGTATTGTCCCTAAAATAATCCACCAGCCGAGTTTACTGTCGTCTGTTTTACCTTGTGTGCCAAACGATTTAAACCACGCACTGAGAATGTCAGCCACCTCTTTACGAAAATAAATAACAACCGCTATTAATGTCCCTACATGCACTGCAACATCAAAAGCAAGTCCTTGGTCTTCCCACCCTAATATTTGTGAGGGTAAAATTAAATGTGCCGAGCTAGATATGGGTAAAAACTCAGTAAAACCTTGAATTAGCGCTAAAATTATTATTTCTAAAATACTCATGGGTTAGAAAACTCCACCTTCCATAGTTTTTGTTGAGGGTTATTATATGCATTCCATAATTGAGCAATTGTTTGCTTAGCTACAGGGTGATAAAAACCGGGGGCAACCTCACTGAGAGGCTGTAATACAAATGCATTCTTAGTTATTTCGTCACGTGGTAATTGCGCGGGGCTATCGCAAATAACATCGTCGTAAAACAATAAATCTAAATCAAGGGTTCTTGGGCTGAACTTTTTATCGTTCGGTGTGCGACCATTATCACGCTCTATTTTTTTTAGTAATGCACACACTTCAGCTAACGGCTTGTCTGTTTTTGCCCCAACGACCGAATTATAAAAGTTATTACCTACGAAACCGACAGCTTCGCTTTCAAAAACAGACGAGTGCTCTATATTCGTAAAATGCGTTTTAAGTGCTTTTAAGGCACTTTGCATATAGTGCTCTTTGTTAATATTTGACCCAAGGCTAATAAATATTTGCGCCATTTAAACGCTTGCCTTATTACGTGTTATTTCTACTCCAACAGTTTGCGCTTGCGCAACTGCAGCAGGTTTACTCACTCTTATTTTAACTTGTGTTGTATTAAACTCAGTTAAAATAATGTCTGCTAATTGTTCAACAAGTGTTTCAAGTAACTCAACAGGTTTAGCTGTACTATGCGCAATGACACGCTCGCTTACTTTTGCGTAATCAAGGGCTAAATTAATGTCATCATTTGCGGCGGCTGGTTTAATATCACTTAGCATTTCAATATCAAAATAAAGGCTCTGTTTACTTTCTTTTTCAAAGTCGTACACTCCAATAATAGTGTCGACGTGCAATTGAGATATAAATACCTTATCCATTGATACTCCAAAAGACCAGCAACTGTTCTAACCACATAAACTAATTATAAATTAATATTGTATATGCTTTAAACAGTGTTTAAATATGTAAAAATTCCTTCTACAATAGCAAAATAACGCGTTTAGCTAAATTTGGTAGAAGTATATTAATTTTCACGATAAATTTTGCCGCCAATAATAGCCCAAAAACGATGTTAATTGCATTAAATGTAATGGGTATAACGATAAAAATATAAGGAACTATGTGTTAGCTATTTTGATGTTTGTTTTAGCGTACCTACTTGGGTCGATTTCATCGGCTATCTTAGTGTCGCGTCTATTTAAACTTCAAGATCCCCGCACACATGGCTCAAATAATCCAGGCGCAACTAATGTTTACCGCTTAGGTGGCGCTTTTCCTGCTGTTTTAGTTCTTGTTTTTGATATTTTAAAAGGCACGATACCCGTGTGGGGGGCTTATTTTTTACAACTTGAGCCTTTGGTACTTGGCTTAGTTGCCGTTGGCGCCTGTTTAGGCCACATGTACCCTGTATTTTTTAATTTTAAAGGAGGTAAAGCCGTTGCAACAGCATTTGGGGCTTTACTCCCAATAGGTTTATCCCTAGCTGGGTTATTAATTACTACTTGGCTAATTATAGTCGCAGTGAGTCGCTATTCTTCTCTTGCCGCCCTAGTCACGGTTTTACTCGCACCGCTTTATACGTGGTTAATTAAGCCACTCTATACGCTGCCAGTGGTTTTTATTACGGTGCTTATTATTTTTCGCCATCGAACAAACATAGTGAGACTATTTGCTGGTGAAGAACCAAAAGTGGGAGCTAAAAAAGCCCCCACTGATGAAAACAAACCAACATAACCAAGTACTTAAATAGGCTCGAGGCTGTCTATTGGCCACCGAGGCTTAGTTTTCATATCAAGGGTTGCAAACTGCCCTGCTTTTAAACGTTGCATACCGGCATAAGCAATCATTGCACCGTTATCAGTACAAAACTCCGTACGCGGATAATACACTTCGCCCTTCATACCCTGCATGACTCTTTCGAGCTGAAGCCTAAGCTGGGTATTTGCACTTACACCGCCCGCAATCACTAAACGCTTGATACCTGTTTGCTTTAGCGCTCGCTTACATTTAATAACCAAGGTATCAATAACAGCGGTTTGAAATGCATGCGCAATATCAGCTTTAGTTTGCTCGTCATCGTCATTTTCATTTTCATTTTCATTTTCACGAATGGTAATCGACGCCGCAGTTTTTAATCCACTAAAACTAAAATCAAGCCCGGGTTTATCTGTCATTGGGCGAGGAAAGATAAATCGCTTTGGAATACCTTGCTCTGCTAATTTTGCTAAGCGGGGACCACCCGGGTAATCAAGACCTAATAACTTAGCTGTTTTGTCAAAGGCTTCACCTGCAGCGTCATCAACAGACTCGCCCAATACTTCGTATTGGCCAATTCCTTCAACTTTTACCATCATGGTGTGGCCACCAGAAACAAGTAAAGCAATAAACGGAAACTCTGGCACCTTGTCTTCAAGCATGGGAGCAAGTAGATGCCCCTCCATATGATGAACCGCAACAGCAGGGATCTCCCATCCGTAAGCCAATGAGCGACCAATTGAAGTACCCACTAATAGCGCCCCAACTAAACCAGGGCCGGCTGTATAAGCAATACCATCTAAGTCTTCAGGACCACAACCCGCTTGAGCAAAAGCTGCATCAATAAGCGGAAGCGTTTTACGAACATGATCGCGTGACGCCAGCTCGGGAACCACGCCACCGTAGTCAGCATGTACTTTTACTTGGCTATATAACTGATGAGCTAATAAGCCTTTCTCGTCATCATATATTGCTATACCTGTTTCATCACATGACGATTCAATGCCTAAAATTCGCACTGTACTTCTCCTGCTTTTTTATCACTACTTAACCAAAGTTCAAGTTACTTAATTTGTTTATAACGCCAAACCAATATTTGTTTGACCATCAACAATAGCAAATTTTTTCAGCGCCTTTACACTTTCTGAAGTAATACGCCCCATACTTTCAACAAAGTCAATAAGCTCGGCTAGCACTTCAATTTCGTACTGCATTAAAGGGTGCTCCCTAACAGCCGTGTTGTCTGCAATTTCACCTTCAACTGTCATCTGGTATTCAATAAAGCGCGCAACGGTTGCTTGCGAAATTTTACTAACACTTACAAACTCTTTATCGTCTTGTGCCATTAAACCATGCATCAAGCTCAGTAATGACGTTGCCGCATCAATAGCTGGGTATGTACCAAACATATCAAAATCAGCGAGTTCTGGAACATTAGGTTCCACTTTTTCAACTTGCTTTTCTAAGTCAATCTTACTTTTTGGCAGTAAGATTTTTTCCCAACAAACATTAAGCGCATTACGAAGTAACGTTTCATCACCAAACCCCGTAGCCTCACTAAATAAGCCATAATTTGGCAACATACGTTCAATTAGCGCACTTGCTAATACCGCTTTTTGTAAATAGTTTAGCTCTCTAATACGCTGAAAATTATTTGCTTTAGTCATTCTTTAACGTCTCACATGACCAACAAAAATCAAATGTTGATCCATTATGCTCATTACAGTTAGGACAAACCCAATCTGGAGCGGATTGTTTTACTTGCTGATAGTTTACCAATATTTGTCGCGCATGGCGCTCTTTTATCGCATAAACCTGTATACTCACTTGCGCCTGATCGAAAGGAATTTCCCCAAGTGCACCTTGAAGCATTTCTCCTACAACTTTACACTCTATTCCACCCGCTTGAATTAACCCCTTAACAATATTAGCCTCTAACGTGTTGGCTGCCTTATAAATTGTTATCCAATTAAAAGCACTATCTGTTGTGTTTTTATAAGTTTGCAATATCGACCTCGATTATTTTGTGTGTACAATACCTAAAGGTATTGAGAAATTTATTAAACAATATTCAAAAAGGCGCAAGCATGACACTTACAACTCCGGGTCTACTTTTTCCAGCTATATCTTTGTTACTTCTTGCTTATACAAACCGATTTTTAGTACTTGCGCAATTAATAAGAGAGTTAAATGCCAGAGAAGGCGAGTCAATTCGCCCTGTGGTGGTTGCGCAAATTACCAATTTAAGAAAGCGCATAAAGCTCATAAGAACCATGCAAGTTTACGGTGTAGGCTCTTTTTTATTATGTACCTTGTCTATGTTTGCTCTTTTTATTGAGTTTAATACCACAGGAATTATTTTATTTGGCGTAAGCCTAACCTGTTTAAGTTTATCTTTACTAACGTCTTTATTTGAAATTCATATTTCATGTGATGCAATAGAAATTGAACTTCAAAATATTGAAAACAAACCATTAAGTAACAGAGCAAACAAAAACTTTGATAATAAAACAAGCTAAAAGACTAAAATTCGTGCAGATATTTTAATTATTGCTTAATCAACGCCCTACTTTGTGGCATACTTTTTCATTAATTAGCATAATAAATTTACCTAATATTTTTATTTATAGATTTATACCTGCTTTTTAGTATTAACTTTGCCAGATAAGGATGTTAGGTGAATAAAAAATTATTAGTCTTTAGTCTAAAGGTTAATACTTTTTAACATCTTTACACTTTTATTATTGTGCAAACAGATATATTGTGTAGTTTATCTTTTTAAATTTACATATATTTATTAATAGTTTAGACAGAAAATTGATGTATTAGTACATCACAACTTACTTATAAAAAGGGACTATAAAGTGAGATTTGACCAATTAGAACAATTTGTAGCACTGGGTGTGTTACGCCACTTCAGACAAGCCGCAGAAAAAACAAAAATTAGTACTTCTGCACTTACCCGCAGTATTCAGACCCTAGAAGATGAAATGGGCTATGAGTTAGTTACGCGCTCAACCCGCTCAGTAAAACTAACTCCTGAAGGCGAATTATTTTTAGATTACGCCAAAGATACACTTAGCGAATTAGAAAACACCAAAAAACGCCTATTTCAATCTGTTCATGGCAATGCCGATGAAAAACTCATTATTGGTTACACTAATAAAGCGAGTAACATTGTGCCTATTTCATGCGGTCAATTTTTAGCGCAATACCCACATGTAAAAATCGAAATGCAATTGCAAGAACAGCATGAGTTAACACGCAAGCTTCAGGAAGGTGAAATAGACATTAGCGTTTATTCTCAAGCTGTAAATAGTATTGGTAGTGATATTCATTTGCCTGATCAGCTTATTTTATTTGTATCTAAGCATCACCCGCTTGCCCAAAAAAATGACATAAGCAAACACCAACTAGACTCCTATTCAGCCTTTGGTTGTTTCTCTCAATCAAAACAAGTTCAAAGCATGCTGAACGAGGCCATTGATTCTTTAAATAAATCATCAACTATCAAAATGGGCAGTATTGAACAGGTTATCTCTGGCATTATTAAATCTGATAGTTTTGCAATCGCCAGCATTGAGCATGCAAACACTGTGGCAGAACACACCGATCTTGTTCAGTTAAAAACAAATAAAGATTTAAGCCATGAGCAACTAATTGTTCAGACAAACCAACAAACCACAGTTACGGAGCACTTAGCACATTTGCTTTCACTTATTAAAAAAGCAGCCACAACCCTGAATTAATTCAGCGTTCTTTTTTGAGACAGGTGCGACATAAAACAATAGCTTTTTACTCTTTTTCGGCTAAACTGGCGCACCTTCAAAAAAAGAACCTCCTAAATGATCAACTTTTCAACCGATGGCCCGTTTTATAACGATATTGAAAGCCGCGGTTATACAGTTATTCCCAATGCCTTAAACAAAGAATTAATAGCTGATTTAATGGCTGATTGTTATCGCATAAATCCGCATTTTAGCCATGCTGGTATTGGTCGCTTAAATCATTTACAAATTGACGATAATATTCGAAAAGATAAAACTTATTGGTTTGATGGTTCGTCCCAAGCACAATTAGCCTACCTAGCTGTTATGGAAAGTATTCGCACAACGCTCAATCGCACTTTTTTTATGGGTCTGTTTGATTACGAATGTCACTACGCAAAATACACTCACGGTGATTTTTATAAAAAACATGTCGATGCATTTAAAGGACGATCTAATAGAGTATTTACTAGCGTTTTATACTTAAACACGCCCAATGAGGGCGGTGAGCTTGTTATTTATAAGCCTAAAAGCAAAGTGGTTGAAGTGAGCATTTCGCCAGAAGCGGGGACATTAGTTTTATTTGAAAGCGAACGCTTTGTTCACGAAGTATTACCAGCAGTAGATAATCGGTATTCAATTGCTGGCTGGTTTAGAAAAAACGCATCCATTAGCGGAATAGTTGATCCACCTCGTTAATATAGCTAAATGTTAATGGGGTACGAGAGCAATAGACCAATAAAAATAGCCATACCAACATAATGATTATTTAAAAAAGCTTTAAAGCATGCGTCTCTATCACGTTTTAAAATTAATACTTGTTGGTAAACGAGTAATGCTGTGGCTATAAGTAATCCAGCCCAAAAAGCCATGTTTAACTGATTAATAAACCCAATATAAGCAACAAGTGCGATAAATAGAGCATTTAATATAAAAATGATATGGCGGTCAAAGCGACCAAATAAAATAGCGGTAGATTTAACACCAATTTTCACATCATCATCTCTATCGACCATGGCATACATGGTATCGTACGCAACCGTCCAGCATACATTTGCAGCAAACAGCAACCAAGCCTGTAGAGGTAGTGCATCAATAGATGCCATATAAGCCATAGGAATTGCCCAACCAAATGCTGCACCCAGCACGACTTGTGGCAACTGGGTATATCGCTTCATAAACGGATAGCAAAATGCGAGCGCAAGTGCACCAACAGACAATACAATAGTGTTAACGCTCAGCATTAAAACCAAAATAAACGCTAAAGTGATCAGTAATAAAAATAGACTTAGCGCTTCGCCGCTTGCGACAGTACCAGATGCAAGAGGACGTTGGGCTGTGCGTTTTACAGAACCATCTATTTTTCTATCTGCAAAATCATTTATCACGCAGCCTGCACTACGCATTACTACAACCCCCAAAGTAAACACTATAAAATTAATTAAGCTCGGCATCCCACTATTTGCGAGCCATAAAGCCCAATAGGTTGGCCATAAAAGCAATAAAGTACCTATGGGCTTATCAACACGCATAAGCTGTAAATAATAAGAAAAATGTTTTGCTTTTAAACCTGCTAATTTCATGAGTAAAGGTACGCCCCAGGTAAAAATACTTCCGCCACCAAAAATTGGTAATCATTTAACGAAAACACGCTACGCCTGCCTAATAGAGTTTGAGTTGGTAAATTTAGCTGGGTAACCAAATTCTGTAATGAATGTTTGCTATCAAAACGCGCAATTTCAATATTTTGACGAACAAGCTCAGGTTGTTGAAAAATAACATCGCCTAAAGGGCGCTCCCCCATATTATGAAGCGAGTTGTGCGTTTGGTTATTTGGCAGCCAACTTTGAGCGTAAACCATGGGGTTATTATCGCACAACAGAAGCACCTCTCGGTTTAACGCCGATGACGTTTTACAGCCTAGTAATTGCTGTTGTTCATGACTTAAATTAAACGCCTGTTCGCTGAGTACTTTTACACTAAAAGAGGTTGCTTTACTTTTTAGCTTAGCGGTTAAAGAATGCGGCTCAAAAAGCCATTCTTGCTCTGTAGGTGTTAAGTCATCGGTTTGTATATCCGATAGCCAGTTAGCTGATAAAGATAAAGGAAAAGTTGTCACAATAACTCAATAAAATATAATCCAAGCAAATGATAACATTGCCTAAGCATTTGAAAAAGTGCCTATTCACCAACCTAAGTAACTAATATAAATAATTGCTTGGCGCTGTTTATTACCTATTATTAAGTATAAACTATTTACAACAGGTTTTCGGAAACGCTTTAAATATGAAAAAAATAGTATACGTAGGTCTTCTTACATTAATTATGAGTTTAGTGAGCCTAAGTGCCCGTGCAGAGTCAACGGTTGGTTATTTTGGTTTTGAACCTGACATAATTACTAATTATATTGGCGCATCAAGTAAAAAAATGGGTTACGTGCGCGTTACCGTTGACCTAATGCTTAGTAACAATTCAGACATAGCCATTGTTGAACATCATACCCCTTTATTAAGAGATGCTATTGTAGAGATTTTTTCGAAAGAGCCAGAAGAAAAAATAAAGTCATTGACTGGTCGAGAAGAAATTCGCGCAAAATGTATAGAAAAATTAAAAAGCCTGTTAAAAGAAGAAACAGGCCAAGAAATTATACGTGAAGTACTATTTACAAAGTATTTGTACCACTAAATTCAACTATTTGTATGCTTTTTAGTAAACAGTTGAGCGGTGTAGGCAAACGCCATTCCGCTCACTAGCCCCCCTAAATGTGCCCAATTAGCCATTCCAATAAACAACACATCAGCAAAACCAAGTACTAACCAAACAAGCATAAAACCTATAATTGAGGTACTCACCAATGCGGGTTTTTCTGGATTTAAAAAGCTATGGATCCAGCAATACCCCAGTAAGCCGTATACCACGCCACTTAGCCCACCAAAATTAGGCCCAACAATTAAATATTGCGCCCAACTACTAATTAAAGCAGTAATAAAAAACAGGCCAATTAAGCTCAATTTTCCGCATTGTTTTTCAATATTGTCACCAAGCGATATCCACCAAATTAAGTTAAACACAATATGTATAGCACTAAAGTGAACCAAGGCTGGCGTAAACCACGTCAATGGGTATGAGGGGTTAAACTGTAATGCAGAATAAATGCTCTCGAAACCACCCTGTAAAAATGCAACATAAATAACAATACTGAGTACACTTACCGATTGATTAAGCCAACTCAGCGCTTTGAACCGCGCTTTAAGGTTAAGCGATTGCCCTTGGTATTTTAAAGGTGATTGCGTACTACCTACACTCCAAGAAGCTTGCTGGTAACGAGGATGGCCTGGGTTTTGAGTAAACTCAGCCCAAAGCGGCTGTACCTGATGAAAATGCTCTTCGGATACGCTAATAATAACGTGGCTACCATCAGTTGAATGTAAGTGCCCGTCTAAACCTTGGCTTTTTAAATAATCTATAAAGCCTTGTGCGGCACGCGGGTTATTTAAACTGCCAAGCTCTATCATCGTTCAACTTTCTCGCTGTAGGCCGCTTCCCAGGCTGTAAAGCCACCATCCATGCTATATACATCCTCAAAACCTTGCTCAACTAAGTAACTAGCAGCACCTTGCGAACTCATGCCGTGGTAACAAACAATAATAATGGGCTGATCAAACTCTTTTTCCATCATAAACTGGGCAATATTTGCGTTCGATAGTGCTTCGGACCCCGGAATATGACCTGCTTGATATGAGTTAGGATCGCGTATATCTGCAATTACTACGTCTGCTTTGTCTAATAACTCATGCGTTTGCGCAATAGATATATGTTTAAATGCCATTGAACTCTCTTTAATAAATAAAATAAAAAAGGCGGCCATAGCCGCCCTTCTTGCAATTTTTTTGGAATTAATCCCAGTTTAAAATTACTTTTCCTGACTGACCTGAAATCATCATATCAAAGCCAGCTTGGAAGTCATCTACAGAATATTGATGTGTAATGATTGGGCTTAAATTAAGACCTGACTGTATTAAACTTGCCATTTTGTACCAGGTTTCAAACATTTCGCGACCATAAATACCTTTAATCACTAAACCTTTAAAAATAACTTGGTTCCAATCTACTGCCATGTCTGATGGTGGAATACCGAGCATGGCAATTTTGCCACCATGGTTCATATTATTAAGCATTGAATTAAATGCACTTGGCACACCCGACATTTCAAGACCAATATCAAAGCCTTCTGTCATGCCTAGATCGGTCATAACATCTTCAAGCTTTTCATTTGCAACATTCACCGCGCGAGTTGCGCCCATTTTGCGGGCAAGCTCTAATCGGTACTCGTTAACATCAGTAATTACTACATGACGCGCGCCTACATGTTTTGCAACAGCTGCAGCCATAATACCTATAGGACCGGCACCAGTAATTAGTACATCTTCTCCTACTAGATCAAACGAAAGGGCTGTGTGTACAGCATTGCCAAATGGGTCAAATATAGAGGCTAATTCGTCAGATATGTTGTCTGGAATTTTAAATGCATTAAATGCAGGGATCACCAAGTACTCAGCAAACGCGCCTTCGCGATTAACACCAACTCCTGTGGTGTTACGGCATAAATGCACACGCCCAGCACGACAATTTCGACAATGCCCACAGGTAATATGACCTTCGCCAGATACCCGATCACCCACTGAAAAGCCGCGAACTTCTTGACCCATATCAACCACTTCACCAACGTATTCATGGCCAACAACCATAGGTGTAGGAATTGTTTTACTCGCCCACTCGTCCCATTTATAAATATGAACGTCGGTGCCACAAATCGCTGTTTTACGTATTTTAATTAACAGATCGTTATGGCCCACTTCAGGCTTAGGTGCATCTGTCATCCAGATACCCGGTTCTGCTTTTAATTTAGATAATGCTTTCATAATTTACGCTCACAAAAACCAAGTCATTTCTTAGTTTTAAAAATTAAATAACGCCCATTTCTTTACCAATGCGGGTAAAGGCTGCAATAGCTGTATCTAGCTGCTCTATACTGTGCGCTGCTGATATTTGCGTACGAATACGTGCTTGGCCTTTTGGTACAACAGGGAATGAAAAACCAGTCACATAAATACCTTCTGCAAGTAATTTATCAGCCATAAGTGAGGCCACTTTAGCGTCACCTAGCATCACAGGAATGATGGCATGATCTTTACCTGCGCAGGTAAAGCCTGCCGCTTCCATTTGCTCACGGAAATATTTAGCATTAGACCAAAGCTTAGCGCGAAGCTCGCCACCATTTTCAAGCATCTCTAGTACTTTAATTGATGCAGTTACAATTGAAGGTGCTAATGAATTTGAGAATAAGTAAGGGCGCGAACGCTGACGTAACCACTCAACAATTTCTTTTTTACCTGAAGTGTAACCACCTGATGCGCCGCCCAGGGCTTTACCCAATGTACCAGTAATTATATCTACACGGTCAAGTACGTTACAGTATTCAGGTGTACCCTTACCATTTTCGCCAACAAAGCCTACAGCGTGAGAGTCATCAACCATAACAAGCGCATCGTACTTATCAGCTAAATCGCACACAGCTTCTAAGTTACAAATTACGCCATCCATAGAGAACACGCCATCGGTGGCAATTAACTTTGTTTTAGCGCCCGCTTCGTCTGCGGCAATTAATTGCTTTTCTAGATCAGCCATGTCGTTATTTGCATAGCGAAAACGCTTAGCTTTACATAAACGAACGCCATCAATAATCGAAGCATGGTTAAGTGAATCAGAGATAATCGCATCTTCTGCATCTAAAATAGTTTCAAACAAGCCTGTATTAGCATCAAAACAAGAAGAGTATAAAATGGTGTCTTCGGTTTCTAAAAATGCACTAATTTTTTGCTCAAGTGTTTTGTGAATGTCTTGCGTACCACAGATGAAACGCACAGAGGCCACACCAAAACCGTGGTCGTCTAAACCGCCTTGCGCTGCTTTAATTAACTCAGGGCTATTTGCTAGACCTAAGTAGTTGTTAGCACAAAAGTTAATAACTTTATCGCCAGATGCTACTTCAATTTGAGCTTGTTGCTGCGAGGTAATTATACGCTCGCTTTTATAAAGGCCTTGGGCTTTAACGTCTTCAATTTGCTCTTGTAATTGGCTAAAAAAAGCAGATGCTCTCATCTGTAGTCTCCATTTAATTGAACGGGTAAACAACAACGTTGATGCCACTGTTTATGATGGTGTATATTGTAAAAGTTTAACGAGAAAAATGCACGGTTTGCAGTTCGTCGCAAACGCGCTCAATGTAAGGAATATGTGCCAGTTTACACGCTTAAATAAAGCGTGTTTTTATAACGGTAAACGTTTAGTTAAATCATCTATTGAATCAATCACTAAATCAGCATGTTGCTTTGCGCTTTCGTCAAAGCTTTGCCCCGACCGCACTAATACTTGGGTTGCAATACCGGCTTTTTGAGCTGCTTGCATGTCACTGAGCTTATCACCAACCATAATACTCTGCTCAGGATCGATATTATGCTCCTTAATGCCTTGCAGCAACATGCCTGGGGCTGGCTTTCTGCAATCACATTGCTTTAAATATTCTGGTAAAGCCTTTTTAGGGTGATGAGGACAAAAATAAACATCGGCAATTTCAATGTTGTGGTTACTAAATTGCGTTTTCATCCACTGGGTGAGCGCTAAAAAATCAGCTTCGGTATAATAACCACGCCCAATACCTGATTGGTTAGTCACTACTATAATTTTGTAGCCTGCATCATAAAACTTTTTACAGGTGCTAAAAATGCCCTTAATAAATTCAAACTTTTCACTTTGATATACATAGCCGTGGTCTACATTTACCACGCCGTCACGGTCTAAAAAAAGCGCTTTATGTAGTTTCATACTCATTCAAGCCCCTCTTTGTTCACAACATGGTCAAACATTGTTTTTACGCTATCTGTCGTTATTTGGCTCATTAAATCATCCCCTTTAACTCGGGTACCCCAGGGGACTTGCTGCGCAGTTTTACCCGTTTGCTCAAGTAAATTTTGATGATAAACCTCTACCACATAATCTTGATATAAATAAGGGCCAGTGCGTGCAGGGTTCGAGTGAGCATATAAACCAACAACTGGTGTGCCAACCGTTACTGCCATATGAGCAGGGCCAGTATCGGGGGCAAGGACTAAATCAGCTCTTTTTAAAACACATAGCAGCTCTTTAAGCTTTGTTTTACCAACTAAATTTAAAATTGGGCTATTGCTATGTTTTATAATGTTATTCGCTAAATTTACTTCAAGCCCAGTAGGCCCGCCGGTTAAAGCAACATTAAAACCTTGCTCGTGCGCGTAGTCAGCAAGTACAGCATAACGTTCAGGCAACCAGTTTCGCTGAGCTTTACTAGCCGCTGGCGAAATTACAAATAGCTTGTTGGCTAAATACTCTTGCCCTAGTAACTCATCTGCTTTGTTTTGATCTTGTGCGTTGTAAGGCATTTGCCATGTAGGTAAATAATCTTTAACACCAATTGCACCCGCAAACCCTTTGAACCCCTCTAGCACATGCGCTTCTTTTTGTGGGGCTATACGTTTATTTATAAACAAACTGTGTAGTTCTTTTGAGCGTGCCCAATCAAAGCCTATTTTTACTTTTGCAGGTATACAGCGTGCTACAAAGCCTGCTCTTAATGCCACCTGCATATTAAGAAGCACGTCAAACTGCTTACCATTAAAGGTGTTTTTTAATTTTTTAAGCGCAGCCTTACCTTCTTTTTTATCAAAGATCACCAGCTCTACGCCTGGTAAATCAGCAAGTAACATAGCCTCTACTTTACCCATTACCCAGGTTATTTTTGCATTAGGGTGCGCTTTTTGAATTGCTTGAACAGCACTAACAGCATGACATACATCACCAATAGCAGAGAGTCTTAAAATACAAATAGAGGAGTAGTTAGGCACTTGAGTCACGCATTCCGTTAGGCTTTAAATAGTATGCTGGGATCTTAAATTATACTAGCGTTAATGCAAGCACTTATCCTGCGCCATAAAACACGTTAATATATACCTATTATTGAATTATTTTAACGAGCTATGTTTAAAACACTAACGCAAGGCAAGCACACTATTTTAAGCCATCCAGATTATTTTAACATTGTTGATATAAGCTGGTTTGATGCAACTTATTGGCAAAAACAAAATAAAATAGTAGGCGCTAAAAAAGGCCGCGCTACAGCATGGTTTTTTAAACATGATGATTTAACTGCTGTACTTAGGCATTATTGGCGTGGCGGTTTGGTTGGTAAGGTATTGAGCGATCAATACCTTTATCCTGGCCTTGAAAGCACCCGTGTGTATAAAGAATTTAGCTTAATGGTAAAGCTTATTGAGCTTGGCCTAAATGTGCCAAAGCCCATCGCAGCTAAAGTATCTCAAAGTGGTTTGATTTACCGCGGCGATATAATTACACAAGCGGTTAGCGGCGCTAAAAGCCTGCTCGACGTTCTAATTGAGCGCCCTTTAAATAGTAGTGAGCTTGAAAGCATAGCTAACACTATTGCGCTATTTCATAACAAAGGGGTGTATCACGCCGATTTAAATATAAATAATATTTTATTTAATGAAGACGGCGACGTATATATTATCGACTTTGATCGCGGGGAGTTAAAAGTACCTAACCCGCAATGGCAACAAAATAATATGGCGCGCTTAAAGCGTTCATTCTCAAAAGAGCAAGGCCGTAATAGCGTCTTTAATTGGCAAAGCAATGATTGGGCAACGTTAAATGCCCTTTATAGCCAAAAACTATCTGCGTAGAGCCAAATACCGCTGAGCTACTAGCTTAGCATCCACTTTTTGCAAAATATCGGCGCTTTCCACACTCGGCTTATTTGCTAAAACGTGTTTTATTTTAGCCGATAGCTCTTCGCTATTTCCTATAGGTACTAAGTAATTAGCCAGCTCGCTTGTTAATATTTCGCTAGGCCCAAACGTACAATTAGTACTTACTACCGGCGTGCCAACAGCTAACGCCTCAATTAATACTGTTGGCAACCCTTCAAAGTCAGAGCTCAACACCAATGCTTCAGCCTGCTTAATCCAATTATACGGGTTTTGTTCAAACCCAGGGACAATTAGTTGCTCTGCGATGCCATACTCTTTTGCAAGCTTAAGTGCCTTGGCTGGCTTGTTACATAAAAGCACTAATTTGTATTTTTTATCAAGCTTGGCGAATGCCGAAAATAAAATATCGTGACGTTTTTGTTTCGCTAAGCGTCCTACATGAATCAAATAAGGCGACTGCGGAATAGCTATATTAACGTCATCAGATTGGCGTTTTATTTCGGCTAAATTAAAGGGGTTATAAATAGTGGTTATTGCACTTGGCGTAATTAAATCGCCTTGAGTGATTTCTTGCTCTACACCTTTAGATACACAAACAAGTGACTTACCATTTAAGTTTTGCTTTGATTTTTTAAGATAGCGATAAGAGAACGGACCTAACTTTTTTTGCCTAGCAAGCTCTGAATTTACTGAGTTATGCACAACAAAATGTACATTTTTAACCGTGCTTTTAGCGAGTAAATTATTGCTTCTATCAAGGTTTGAAAGTACTAAATCTATAGTACCTATATCTCTTTGCTTGTTGTTAAACCAGGCTTCTAACTTCGCAACGCTTTTATTTATTTTCCAAAAGCGATCGACTTTTGAAGCTCTATCAGGAAATAAACTATCGACATTAATGCATTCAGGGATGTCATACTCAATAGTGCTTGCAATTGACAATAAAGTAACGTGATGCTCAAGTTCAACAAGTTGCTCAGCTAAAGTAAGCATAACTTTTTCTGCACCACCGCCAACAAGGGAGTCAATAACAATCACAATGTTCATGCACGGCTTCCTGCAAGCATATTTTTTACCGCACTTGTAATTACGCTATAGCTCTGAGGGCTCTCTAATTTACGATATTTAGCCAAGAGAGGCTTATAGTGCCTATCATCTATTACGTATTCAATTTTAGACACTATATCATCAGGATTAAGGCTTGCTTTGATGGCTACGCCGGCATTAACACAATTTTCTAGGCGGGTATGTTGGTCTTTTGAAATAGCACAAGCTATCACAGGAGTTTGCAATGCAATAGCCTGCAACAAAGTATCACCAGCACTCAATAAAGCTAACTTTGCTTGACTCAATAAAGCTAAAAAATCAGTTCCCTCTAAACTTGTTAAACAAATAATCTCGCTTGTTTTTGGTAATATTTTTGTATAATTAGAACCAAACACGACCACTGTTTTTAAACCCGTTTTTTTACCCGCTTTGAGCGCGGTATCGAAATAGGTATCTGCACAATTTAAATTATTAAATGTATGCCCACCAGAACCTGCATTTACTAGTAAGTAATTATTCTCTTCAAGCCCGTACTTGTTCAACACTTGCTTTTTTTGCTCCTCTGAAGCGTGTGCAACAAAAGGCCCAACATTGCGTGGATGAGCAAGGGGAAACATGTCTAGCTTTGTAGTTTCCACCCAACTTAAAGGCGCAATACAATAGTCTGGCTGTACAACCCAATGTACATCAATTAAATTTGCACGATTGAGCTTTAACCCTTTTGCGCGCTTTTTTTCATGTTGAGAAATAAAAACAACTTTAGCACCCACCTCTTTTGCCGCTTTCATATGTGCTGCGCGCCCAGCACAATCAAAAACAACAACGTCGGGGTTATATGCAGTGATAAAGTCACACACTAATGCAACTTCTTTGGTTGCTGAGCTCTCAAGTAAAGTGGTGTCAAAGGGGCAAACATCGGCGTAAGTTGTGTGCTTGTTTAAAATAAAATGAATATCAAGCATCCCAGCAAACTCAGCGAGCAACCCATTAGCCAACAACAACGAGCGCATATATTCACCAATTCCTTCTGGTGACGATACTGGAATAAATAAAAGTCGTTTGTTGCTCATTGCATTCTCAATTTCCTATTTGATCTTTAGTATATCAATCAGGCCTTTGTTACGATAGATAGGTTACATTTTTATACATTTAATTGACCCTATAAATTTGAATATTTACTGCAATAACATACTTAGATTGGTAAACTTGCCAGCAATTTTAATCACAAGGACCTGAACTTTGCGACACAGAATTTTTATTCTTTCAACATTATTTAGTGCTATCAGTTTATCTGTTAATGCTGAACCATGGGTTAAACCAGATGACTACGGACTAAAAGCTGACATACAACAGCTAGCCGACGCCGGTATTATTTTAGCGCCGGTAACAACATACCCATTAATGTGGAAGAGCTTTATTAATGATGTTAACAGTATGCCCATCGAGCAATTATCTCCAAGCTTGCAAGACGCATTACTGCGTGTAAAGCATCGTTATAAATCTGAAAACGCAAGTTCACATAGTGTGCAATTATCAGCTTATGCAGCCACAGATCCAATACATACAACGAGCTTTGGCGCGACCAACACTCAAAAATCAGCGCTTTCGGCAGCGTATGCCTACCTAGGTGATAATTTTGCCGCCAAAGTTGCACTAAGCTCCAGAAAAGACGGTAAAAAATGCCTCATTAGCGGAAAAACTAGCGATGACATTGTAAAAGATGAGCAAGCATTAACTGATTGTGACGATACCTCACTTGATGATAGTTACGTAGCCTATAGACTAGGTAATTGGATATTTAGAGGCGGTGCTGTTGAGCAGTTTTGGGGTCCTGGTATCGACAATAGCCTTATAATGTCTGGCAATGCAAAGCCGCTTCCCGCTTTAAGTATTACGCGTGAACAAAGCACCGCCTTTGAAACACCTTGGTTAAGCTGGATAGGCCAATGGAGTTTTACAGCACAAATGGCAAAGCTTGAATCAACCAGAGTGATTCCTGATGCATTACTGTGGAGTAGCCGCTTAAATATACGTCCACTGCAACAATTAGAAATTGCAGTAAGTTGGTCGGCGCAGTGGGCAGGTGAAGGTCAGCCAAGTTCTGCTGGTGATTTTATTGATGTCATTACAGGGCAAACCACTTGTATCAATGGTAATGAAAATTGCGACAGTCAGCTAGAGTCTAAAATTGGAAATCAACTTGCAGGGCTCGATATTCGCTGGTCTGACACATTGTTTAGCCACCCATACGCCATTTATGCAAGCACCATAGGTGAGGATGCCAGCTCACAATTTAAACCTGCTGACCGAGCTTACTTATTTGGTGCCCAAACGACCCAGCGTATTTATGATCAAAATGTATTAGTGAATGTAGAATACATAGATACGGGTGTTTCGTGTGGTGAATCAGTTGAAGAGAATTGTTATTACGAGCATTCAGATTATAAATCAGGTTACCGCTACCATGGCCGCACCATAGGCTCAACGTTTGATAATGACGCACAATCGGTTGTATTAACCTTATTAGGGCAACTTTCAAACGGTGATGACTGGCAAGTAAAACTACGTAGCGTTGATTACAACAGCGATAATAGTGATTGGTATCCTAATAACCCTGACCTAGGCAATACAATTACTAAAACGAGCTATAACTCAAAACAGGTTGAACTGCGTTACAGGCAACTTGCAATGGGTGGACGTTTAACATTAGGTGCTTTTGCATCTAAAAATGACGATGCAGAAAATGACACATCTGCCTTTGCTAAATACGAATATAACTTTTAGCCAGTATTTTAAATACACTTTATTCAGGCTTTAAATAGGGATGAAAGCAACACTTTTATCCCTTTTTTATTCGCAAAATATACTTATTGCTTTATTTTGCTAATCACTTTTGACGTTGAACAGCCATCTAAAAATGTCAGCACTTCTACTTTTCCGCCATGGCGCAGGACATGATCGGCCCCTGCTATTTGCTCTACAGTATAATCGCCACCTTTTACTAAAATATCAGGGCTAATTTGCTCGATTAATTTAGCGGGTGTGTCGTTTTCCTCAGCTCTGCCAAAGGGAATCACCCAATCAACAGAGGCAAGTGCACTTAATACCATTGCGCGCTCATCAAGCGGGTTTATCGGGCGCTCGGGGCCTTTTAAGCGAGTGATTGAATCATCATTATTTAGCCCAACAACGAGTCTATCTCCGCGCGCTTTAGCTTGTGCCAAATAGCGCACGTGACCTGCGTGTAAAATATCAAAACAACCATTGGTAAATACAATGGTTTCGCCGTTTTGCTTTGCAAACTCAATATGCTGCAGTACATCATCAAACGGAGTTTGGTAGTGTTCTCCATTGGTATGTAAGTATTGGCCTAATTTTTGGCTTAACTCTTCTGGTGACACTGTAGCTGCCCCCAGTTTACTTACTACAATGCCTGCGGCTAAATTTGCAATTTCTACCGCATCTTTAGGGGCCATTCCTGCACCAAGCATTACAGCTAGCGTTGCAATTACGGTATCGCCTGCGCCAGTTACATCGCTCACTTCTAATTGCTGCGCTGCAAAGTCATGTTTTTCATCGGCACTAATTAATGACATACCTTGCTCTGATCGCGTCAGTAGCATAGCTTTAATACCATTTTTACTAATAAGCTCACGAGCACTTTGCGCTAAAATGTCCTCAGAGCCCGTTTTACCGCCTGCTAAATTAAATTCATGCAAGTTAGGCGTAATGTAATCTGCGCCCTCGTACAAATGTAAGTCTGGCGATTTAGGATCTATAAGTACAGTTTTACCCGCCGCTTTAGCAACGCTAACCATTTCTTTAATCAAGCTCAGCGAGCCTTTGCTGTAATCAGAAAATACCACAAAGTCGTATTCATCTAGCACAAGCTCTAAGCGATTTAATAACAGTTGGCTATGCTGCTCGCTAAAGGTTTCTTCTAAATCAAGGCGTACAAGTTGTTGATGGCGGCTAATAACGCGCATTTTAGAAATAGTTGGTAAATCACATACACTCACAAGTTGTGAACTTATTTTTTCACCTTTTAAAATTGTTTCTAAAATTTGTCCGCTTTCATCTTCCCCAATTAAGCCAAGTAGCCCTACTTTGGCATCAAGCCTAGCAATGTTTTTAGCAACATTGGCGGCGCCACCGGCTTTGTCTTCAAACTTGCTTACCTTAACAACAGGTACTGGCGCTTCTGGCGAGATACGCCCAGTGTCACCGTACCAGTAGCGATCAAGCATTACATCGCCCACCACTAAAATACGCGCTTTAGATAAGTTTTTTAATAGCGATAAATCCATTACTGCTGCTCCGCAACAACCATATCTATGGCTTCACATAACCAGTGGCCAATAAACATGTGCGCTTCTTGAATTCGTGCTGTTTCATCGTTTTTGATAATAATTGGCAGCTTAGCAATGTCTTTTACTTTTCCGCCATCACGGCCTGTTAATGCAACTGTAAATGCGCCAATTTTATTAGCCGCTTCAAGTGCTAAATTAATATTTGCACTGGTACCTGAGGTTGTTAAACCAATCACTAAATCTTCTGGTTTACAAAGCGCCTGAACTTGGCGTTCAAACACGGTATCAAAATGGAAGTCGTTACTGTGCGCAGTCAGAATTGACGTATCGGTTGTGAGTGCCATAGACGCAAGCGGTCCACGCTCTAATTTATAACGTACTACAAATTCGGCCGCCAAATGCTGAGCATCCGCTGCACTTCCGCCGTTACCAAACCAAATAACCTTACCACCAGCTTGTAATGCACTATGGCATACTTCTAATAACTGCATAGACTCTTGATGATAAGCCTCCATCGTTTCAAATAAGGCTTGATGACGGTTTAAACTTTCAACGTAGCTTGTTGCCACAGAATCGATAATTGACATGAAAAATTCCTCTAGGAACTGAAATGGCAGGAAAAAATTAAATCCATTATTCCACAGTTTTATTTAGTTGTGTGTATTTTATAGGAATATAGCTGAACTGGAACATAATTTAGTGCTTCACATGTTCAGAAATTATCACTTTCGCGTTAAACTAAGGGCACTTACCTCAATAAAAGTTCAGTATGGCACGCATTTTTTACTCATTCGCTTTAATTTTAATTAGCCCGCTGATTGTATTTTACTTATATGTATTAAGAGGTAAAAAAAACAAAGGCTACCGCGCACACTTTAAAGAGCGTTTTGGCTTTGTGAGCAAAAGCTTATTTACAAGCAAAGGCAAACCGTTAGTTGTGCACTGCGCCTCTGTAGGTGAAGTACTTGCAGCTGCACCACTTATTAAAGCGCTGCAAAAACAACACCCACAGCTTAATATACTTATTACCTGCAATACCCCTACAGGTCGCGAGCAAATAATTAATCAGTTTAAAAATACCGTGGCGTGTAGTTATTTACCTATGGACTTCCCGTTTTCGACCGACCGATTTTTAAAACGTATAAACCCACAAGCACTATGCATATTAGAAACCGAGCTTTGGCCAAACTTAATGGCAATAAGCCATAAAAAGAATATTCCGGTACTGGTACTTAATGCTCGCTTGAGCGAAAAATCGCAACAGGGGTATCAAAAGGTTGCCAAGCTAACGCAAATAATTATGCGCTCAATCACGGTACTTGCAAGTCACAATAAAAAAGATGCCGAGCGGTTTATTGAGCTCGGTTTAACCTCCTCAAAAAGCCATGTTACAGGCTCAATTAAGTTTGATATAAGCCCAAGCAATGAGCAACTAACTAAAGTAGCAAATCTTAAAGCCGAATATAAAACCCAAGAGCGTTTTGTATGGGTGGCAGGTTCTACTCACCCACTTGAACACGAAATGATATTAAATGCCCACCAGCAACTATTAAAAAAACACCCTAATTCGCTTTTAGTTATTGCCCCTAGACACCCTGAGCAGTTTGATAAAGTAGCCGATACGTTAGCTCAAAGCACGCTTAGCTTTAGTCGTCGCAGCAACAATAACTATCAAAACGAGCAAGTACTATTAGCTGATACTCTTGGCGAGCTGCAATGTTTATATGGGGCTGGTAATGTAAGTTATGTAGGCGGCAGTTTAATTCGCCGCGGCGGGCATAACCCACTTGAAGCGGCTGCTTTTTCGGTCGGTGTTATAACTGGCCCACATACGTATAATTTCGATCATATCTACCCTGAGCTTATAAAATTAAAAGGCGCTGTGGCTATTGAAAACACTGATGAGCTTGCTACACAATTAATTAACTTAAGCCAAAACACTAAAGCTTGCCAAACTTTAGGGAATAAAGCGCAGCAGTGCGTATTAAAAAACCAAGGCGCCATTAAAAAAACATTAACCATAATTAATCAGTATTTAGAGCCACAAGCATGACCAATTTAGCTATTACTCAAACCCGTGAGTGGGTATCGTCTGTTATTGTAAAATATAACTTTTGCCCATTTGCCCGCAAAGAAGTGGAGAACAACTGCATTCATTATGTACTTAGTCCAGCAGTAAAAATTGATGATGCGGTAATGGATATGCTTGAGCAATGCACACAGCTTAATCAAAATCCAGAGCGCGAAACCACATTAATACTGTTTGATAACGGCTTTAGCGATTTTGAAGACTTTTTAGATTTAGTTGATTTAGCCAATGCGCTACTGGTTGCACAAGGCTTTGAAGGTAAATATCAAATTGCTAATTTTCATCCCGATTACGTGTTTGCCGACAGCGACGAAGATGATGCCGCAAATTACACAAACCGAGCTCCCTACCCTACATTGCATTTAATACGCGAATTAAGTATGAGCGAAGCGCTTGATAACTATAACGAGCCTGAATCTATACCAGAGCACAATATAAAACTTGCAAGGCGCAAAGGATTCGACTTTTGGCAGCAACTTTTAGAAGGCATAAAAAAACCGAGCGCATAACGGCTCGGCTTTTAAGTATTAAATTCAATGTTACTTTTTAACCCAGCTGCCATTTACTTCAACATAATGACCACTTTGGGTTTTTTCGATTGTTTTAGCCGCTGCGAGTGCTTCTACTTGGGCGAGCGATAAATTGTTCTTTTTAGCTAGTTTTAAATACTGAGCTTTACGCTTTGCGTTAATTTCTTCAACAACGGCTTTAGCTTCGCTATTTTGTACTACTAAGCCTAAATAACCCGAACTGTTCTCACCCACTAATCCTTGGCTTTTAGCATCATCTAAACTAATCGCCCACGCCGAAAACGACATACACACTGCACCAATTAAAGTGGCAATACTTAATTTATTTTTTATAGTCATCATTTAGCTCCTAAAATAATTCGCTGTCGTCACTGAACAGGGTATCGAGTTCTTTATCTACCTTTACACGAATTTCGTGATCAACCTTTACATTGAGGTTGATAGTTATTGGCTCTTTAGCTGCTACTTCTACCCTGTGTGTACATGCGCTCAATGCGCTGATAGCAGCAAGGGCTATGATTGCCTTAATGCTTAACGAATTTTTCATCATTAGTTTCCTTTTTGAGAATATTGCTGCTCAACTTTTTGTGTTATTTCGTCACTTAATCTTAGCGCTCTTAGTAGCGTAAACACGTTTTCTTCGTGATTATAATTAAAATTAACTTGCTGCTGTTGTGGCTCATTAAAGCCTTGTAAATTAACACCTAAATTTAACCAACCATCACTGTTAAGTGCTACTGTACTATTAAGTTTTTGTATATCAAGGTTTTTAAGTAAGCTCAGTACAGGCTGTAATTCTTGCTGCTGTTGCATAACAGAGTCAAACGCTGTGTTATTGCTAATAATAAGCTTACCTTCACCTTGGTTTAATAAGTTGCCGTTTGTAACCTCTACGCCACTGTCACTAAAATGAAGTGGCAGCCACCCTTTTAATCGGCCCGTTAAGGTAATTCCCGACTTATCATCAAGGGTAATGAGTTTACTCGCATCAATATCTTTAAAAGTAACATTGGCTGTTTGCTGCGATTTTAAAAGCGTGTATTTATCTAATTCAAAAACTCCATCAAACACATTACCGCTTATATCAAATGCTTGCGCGCTGTTATTAACCACTTTTATTTTACCGTTGATATTATTAACTACTGCGCCAGCTCTTAATTCATTGAGGTTAAAGGTAGTTGGCTCAACATTAAGCTGCCCTGAATCATATTGCCCACTAAGTTGCGTACTAAACTGGTTAACTAAGTAATCGTTATAAAGCGCGCTGGTATCATCAATAGTTAAATTAAAATTGGCTTTTTGTAAATTCACATCACCACTAATACGCCCACCAAACTCGCCCTGAGTGAGTTGAGCTAACGGTTCAAATTGGCTAACGAGTGAATTTAACGAAAGCACACTTTGCTGCGGTATAATCACTTCAAACGGATGCGCTACCTTTGAAACATGGTGATTGGCCACCAGCTCAACACCATTTACAAACACGTGATGAGACGCTTTAAGCGCGCGACTTTGCAGCCCGGTTGACGTTACGTTTATTGTATTTAAATCGACATTTGGGCTTGTCAGTGTATTTATTTGGGTGTTTGCATTTAAGTGAGCAAATAACTCTCCCACACCTAAGTTTGCCCTTGCACTGAGGGTGTTATTAATACCGGTGAGTTTATACTCGTTGTATTGCACGCTTTTAAGCTTACTTTTAAGCGTTACTTTTGCATCGAGCTTTTCATTCATGCTTGCTTCAAGGTTACCTGTGTAGCCGTTAAAAGCGCTGCCATAAGCAGCTGCGCTATCAAAGCTAAACTCAATACGTGCGTTTCCAACGGGCTTAAAGTCAATAAATTGAATAACTGTAAAATCCCCTTTGGCTTTAATATTATTAGCCTCAGCCGGTAAAAATTCAGGCAAAGAGGTAAGCGCAATATCGTAATTACCACTTAATTGAGAGTTTTTAAGCTGCGCACTTAGCGTTATAGCGTCTATTTCATCCGTATGTAGCTGTGCCTTTAGCTGTATGCGTGCGCTTTGTAACGGTGCAGCAGTATTTATAAACGTATCTGTAACCGTTATATCTATATTTTGCTTGGCTTGCACTGCACTTTTGAGCGTTATTAACGGTAAGGTTAGGTTGTTATGTGCAAAATTAATTGGTTTAGCTAAAGCCCATTGCCAATTAAGTGGAAGCTGCTTTATGGCAAATGACTTGTAGCCACTTTCAGGAATAAGAGATTGGCAGTTATTACTAATCGTTACATTGTTTTTAAGCTGGCTTGGGTCTATATCAAGCTTTTGGCTATTTAAGTTATATGTAGCACTTAGCACACCTTTGGAGCTGTTTGTTATATCACAGCTTTGTATTTTGTAATCATACAGGATTTGTAAATTACCAGCAAGGCTTGCCTCTACTCCGTTAAAGCTAAATGCCTGCGTTGTATTAAAGCTAAGTCCACTTAATAGCTCGTTATCTGTTTTAAGTAACTGTTTAAGCAATTCATCACTAACTTTAAGCTGCCCTTGTACCTTATTATTGTAAAGCGTAGCACTGGCACTTAAATCACCATTTACGACAAACTGGTTAAGCTTAGGCTCGTTAATGCTTATAATTAAAGGCTGATTTAAAAACTCACTGTTTATACTTAGTTGTTCAACTGTAATTGTTGGTCTTTTTTCGGGCAGGGCTAAATCTAAAATTGTTGCAGGGCTGCTTACTTTATTACTTTGAGGAAGTGGATTTACATTAAGCGCTGCATGTTTAATTTCAACATGGCGAGTATTTGCGGTAACGCCTTCAACAACAAGCTCTTGATTTTTGTAACTTAAACAGGCTTTTTGTATATACACATTTAACTTGCTCGTAAGCGAAAAATCTAAGCAACTTAAAGTAACACCTGCTTTTTCAAGCTGGGGGGCTACAGCCCGTTGTAATAGTGGCAAACGAAATACATAGCCAAGCAAAACTATACCTAGCAATACAGCACCCATAATTAAACCAACGCGCTTTAACATACTATCCTTATAAGCTTTTATTCATACCTTACAAACTATCGTAATTTTAAATCTACGCAATCAAAAAAGGCTGCACAGTGCAGCCTTTTTTATTTTACAGCTAGATTATGAATCTAACTTGTATATGTTGTTTTTAACCTACATTTTTACGTGCATTACGGAACATGCGCATCCATGGGCTATCCTCGGCCCACTCATCAGGGTGCCACGAGTTAGCAACAGCGCGGAATACACGCTCTGGGTGCGGCATCATTACTGTTGCACGGCCATCAGTAGAAGTAATACCGGTAATACCTTCTGGTGAACCATTCGGGTTAGCCGGGTATTGTGTTGTCGGGTTACCGTAGTTATCTACAAATTTAACTGCAACAGTGCCGCTTTCAAGCGCAGCTTGAGTGGCAGCATCATTTGCAAATTCTGCATGGCCTTCACCATGAGATACAGCAATTGGCATACGCGACCCCGCCATTCCATTAAAGAACACAGACGGATTCTCTTGTATTTCTACTAAGCTAAAGCGTGCTTCAAAACGCTCTGACTTATTTGTTACAAAACGAGGCCAATGCTCAGTACCCGGAATTAACTCTTTAAGCGTTGATAACATTTGGCAACCATTACACACACCTAAACTAAAGGTGTCTTCACGGTGGAAGAAATTTTGGAACTGATCGCGTGCCATATCGTTAAACAATATAGACTTAGCCCAGCCTTCACCGGCGCCTAATACGTCACCGTAAGAGAAACCACCACACGCCACTAAGCCTTTAAACTGCTCAAGAGTTAAACGCCCTTCGAGGATATCGCTCATGTGTACATCAACAGCGGCAAAACCAGCACGGTTAAACGCAGCAGCCATTTCTAAATGTGAGTTAACCCCTTGCTCACGTAAAATAGCCATTTGCGGCTTAGCGCCCGTTGCAATGTAAGGTGCGGCTATATCTTCG
The DNA here is from genome assembly GCF_046535955.1 of Pseudoalteromonas sp. SIMBA_162. NCBI lineage: Bacteria > Pseudomonadati > Pseudomonadota > Gammaproteobacteria > Alteromonadales > Pseudoalteromonadaceae > Pseudoalteromonas > Pseudoalteromonas sp. SIMBA_162. The sequence goes on from NZ_JAWJBQ010000003.1 coordinate 232,634, forward strand.
TTTAAGTCAAAGTTAAGTTTTACGTTTAAGCCTGGATCTTTTGCATCAAACTTGGCATCAAACTCCTGCTTAGCACAATCAGGGTTATCACGACGTGCTTGCATTTGGTACGTTGTTTCGGCCCAAATAGTACGTAATTCAGTACGAGTATAATTAAGTACAGTTTGCTCACCACGGTTAAATACAATGTTGTCGTCGCTATTGAGCGAGCCAATCACGTGGCTAATTGCAGCTACACCATGTTGTTCAAATACAGCATTTACGGCATCTAAATCGCTGTTAGCAACTTGAATTACCGCGCCAAGCTCTTCGTTATAAAGTGCTTCTAAGTCTGAGCCTGTTAAACACGCTAAATCAACGGTCACACCAGTGTGCCCAGCAAATGCCATTTCAGTTACAGTAGTAAATAAACCACCGTCTGAGCGGTCATGATAAGCAAGTAACTTACTACCAGCGACAAGTGCTTGCATGGCATTATAAAAGCCTTTAAGTAGCTCAGGGCTGTCTACATCTGGTGTAACATCACCAAGCTGTTTATAAACCTGTGCAAGGCTTGATGCACCCATGCGGTTTTTGCCAGCACCTAAATCAACTAAAATAAGTGATGTATCGCCTTTATCAGTGCGTAACTGTGGCGTTACTGTTTTACGTACATCGTCAACACGGCCAAAGGCTGTAATAATAAGCGATAACGGCGACGTTACTGATTGCTCAGCACTATCGTCTTCGTTTTTCCATGTCGTTTTCATCGACATAGAATCTTTACCTACAGGTATAGTTAAACCAAGTGCAGGGCAAAGCTCTTCGCCAACCGCTTTTACGGCTTCGTAAAGGCCGGCATCTTCACCTGGGTGACCTGCTGCAGCCATCCAGTTAGCAGATAGCTTAATATTCTCTAGGCTGCCAATATTTGCACAAGCAATATTAGTGAGTGACTCTGCCACCGCTAAACGCGCCGAAGCTCCATAATTTAATAGTGCTGCCGGCGTGCGCTCACCCAGGGACATAGCTTCACCGTGGTAAGTGTCGTACGTTGCCGCAGTAACCGCACAGTTAGCCACAGGTACTTGCCAAGGGCCAACCATTTGATCACGTGCTACTAAACCGGTAACCGAGCGGTCACCAATAGTAATTAAGAATGTTTTTTCTGCAATTGTAGGTAAGCGTAACAAACGCTGCGCGGCATCAGCTACGTCAATAGCGCTTGCATCAATTGCAGTACCTGTTACTTGCTGAGATGTTACATCGCGGTGCATTTTAGGCGCTTTACCTAATAAAACATCAAGCGGTAAATCAACAGGGCTGTTATCAAAGTGGCTGTCTGCTACGGTTAAATGACGCTCTTCTGTGGCTTCACCAATTACTGCGTACTGTGCGCGTTCGCGCTTACAAATGGATTCAAAACGATCAAAGTCTTCAACCGCTACAGCCAGCACATAACGCTCTTGCGATTCGTTACACCAAATTTCATGTGGTGCCATGCCAGGCTCATCGTTAGGGATATCACGTAGTTGGAATTTACCACCACGGCCACCATCGTTTACCAGTTCAGGAAACGCATTTGATAAACCACCGGCGCCAACATCATGTATAAATGCAATTGGGTTTTCATCGCCTAACTGCCAACACTTATCGATTACTTCTTGGCAACGACGTTCCATTTCTGGGTTTTCACGTTGAACAGAAGCAAAGTCTAAGTCTTCGTTTGATTGGCCCGACGCCATACTTGATGCAGCACCACCGCCTAAACCAATGTTCATAGCAGGGCCGCCTAGCGCAATTAGTTTTGCGCCTACTGGAATCTCGCCTTTTTGAACATGATCAGCACGAATATTACCTAAACCACCGGCAAGCATAATTGGTTTGTGGTAACCACGTACCTCTTCACCATTGTGGCTTGTTACTTTTTCTTCATACGTGCGGAAGTAACCCAATAAGTTAGGACGACCAAACTCATTATTAAATGCAGCACCACCCAGTGGGCCATCCATCATAATATCAAGCGCGTTGACTATACGACCTGGCTTACCAAAATCGCTTTCCCACGGTTGCTCGTAACCCGGAATACGTAAGTTAGAAACCGTAAAGCCAACTAAACCGGCTTTTGGCTTAGAACCACGACCTGTTGCACCTTCGTCACGAATTTCACCACCTGAGCCGGTAGCTGCACCCGAAAAAGGCGCTATAGCCGTTGGATGGTTATGCGTTTCTACTTTCATTAATATTTCAATGTCTTCTTGATGATACGCATATTCACCTTGCGCATTCGGGAAGAAGCGACCCGCTTTTGAGCCCTTCATTACTGCCGCGTTATCTTTATACGCCGACAATACATTTTCAGGGTTGTGCTCAAAAGTATTTTTGATCATTTTAAACAGCGATTTTGGCTGTTCAATGCCGTCAATTGTCCAATCAGCATTAAATATTTTATGACGACAATGCTCTGAGTTTGCTTGGGCAAACATAAACAATTCTATGTCGTTAGGATTACGTCCTAACTTTATAAAGTTTTCTACTAGGTAGTCAATTTCGTCATCGGCAAGAGCAAAACCTTGCTCAACATTTGCGGCAGCTAATGCTTCGCGTCCGCCACCTAAAATATCAACTGATGACATTTCACGCGGAGAATCATTGCGGAATAACTGCGCTGCCGCTTCAAGCTCAGTGTGTGTAGCTTCGGTCATACGGTCGTGTAATAACGCCGTTACTTGAGCAAGCTGCTCTGCACTTAGTTCACCTTCTACGTAATAAGCAATACCACGCTCAACACGGTGAACCTGTTTAAGGCCACAGTTATGCGCTATATCGGTTGCTTTAGATGCCCAAGGCGAAATGGTACCTGGGCGAGGTGTAACTAAAATAAGTGTGCCAGCTGGGGTATGCTCGGCAATAGTAGGACCGTAAGTTAATAGCTTTTCAAGCTTGGTCTGCTCATCAATACTCAAAGGCGATGTTAAATCGGCAAAATGAGCATACTCGGCATATACGTTGGTGACTGGAAGTTGCGATTGTTTGCAACGCGCTAAAATTTTATTAACTCTGAACTCTGACAGTGCTGGTGCACCACGAAGGATCAACATAGATAATTTCATCCGGGGTTAGGGATTGAACGATATTTTAGGCACGCATTATAGTCCAATTAGCCATCATATTTAACTCCAAATTTAGCTTTTCATAAAATTAACTTTTTAGCTTTATTTATAATCCGTTTTAGCTAATAAAATAAAAGGGAAAGTGACGAAATGGCTAAGTTTTGTTATAACGGGTGTTAGCGTGTTAAAGGGGCACTCAATGTTCAAAGAAAAGCTAATAATAATCATCACTTTAGTTATGCTGTTATGTGCATGTAATGTGCAAGAACAGCCAACTCAACTTGCCCACATCAAAGAGCAAAACAAAATACGTGTTGGCACGTTAGCAAGTGCGAGCAATTATTATCAAGCAGTTCAGGGCGAGCAAGGCTTTGAATATGAGCTTTCTCAGGCTTTTGCTGATTACTTAGGTGTTGAACTTGAAATAGTCCCCTTTTTTAATTTATCTGATATGTTTGATCGCCTTGAAAGTGGTGACTTAGACTTAATTGCCTCAGGACTTACTTACAACAAAACGCGTGCGGAGCAATATAGGTATGGCCCAACTTACAGAACAATCAGTCAAAAATTAGTATATAAACAAGGCCGCGTTCGTCCTCGTAAGTTTGACGATCTAGATGGAAACTTTACGGTTATAGCAAAAAGTAGCCACTCACTTACCCTGCAAAAAGCTCAAAAAAACAACCCATCACTCAGCTGGATAGAAAGTGAAGAATTTGACGAAGAAGAACTTTTACAAGCGGTTATAGATGGTGAAATAGACTACACCCTTGCTGATTCCCACACTCTTTCGTTATTTCGCCGGTATCACCCTAATTTAAGTATTGGCTTCTCAGTAAGTCATAATGACCCAATTGCGTGGATACTTCGCAAGTCAAAAGATTATTCTTTATATGCGCTGCTCGTGCCATTTTTTGGTGAAGTAAAACAAAACAACCAACTTTATGTACTCGAAGAAAAATATTTTGGTCATGTACGCCAGTTTAACTATGTAAATACATTAGCTTACATAGAAGCAATAAAAGAAACCTTACCTACATATCAGCCATGGTTTGAACAATACGCAGGAGATCTTGATTGGCGTTTATTAGCTGCATTAAGTTACCAAGAGTCGATGTGGAACCCTCGCGCTAAATCACCAACGGGTGTTCGCGGCATTATGATGCTTACACGTAGTACAGCTAAACAAGTTGGTGTAACAAATCGTCTCGAGCCTGAACAAAACATTCGTGGTGGAGCTCAGTATCTAAGCAAATTAATAACCCGTATTCCTGATAGAATTCCTCAACCAGACAGGACGTGGCTTGCTTTAGCTGCTTATAATGTTGGTTGGGGTCATGTGAACGACGCGAGGATTATCACCCAACAACAAGGGGCAAGCCCGGATAAATGGGCCGATATAAAAAAACGCTTACCGCTATTAATCAAAAAACGATATTACCGTAATACACGTTATGGCTATGCCCGTGGCGATGTGGCTGTAAAATATGTTGATAATATTCGCAGATACTACGACGCGCTGGTATGGCTTGATGAAAATAATGCGATGACCGAAGAAAATATCACTACAGAACGTGATGACACCAGCAATATAAAACAAGATGAATCGCCATAGCGGATTATGGATTGATGCGATATTTATTAATTATGAAGGTTTACGGCTTCAAAGTAGTGGGTAACTAAAATATCTGTTTACTTGTCATTAAATGATCACTAATGTGTGGTAATTATATATTTCAATTTTTTCAAAGATATATCTTGTGCCTTTCTCACTCTCACGCATTAGGAGAACACATGCTAAAACGTAGACGCACACAAAAATTAAAAAGAAACGTTATTTATTCAACGGCAACACGTCGTCGTATCATGTTACGTGGTTTACACAAAAAAATAATTTGGCGTCGCCGTATGTTTGCTATGCAACAAATGGAAGCACAAGACACTATACCAGCGGGCAATTAATAATATTTCTAAGCCCCACGAGCAGCCTTCTTGGCTGCTTTAATTTGCGCCCTTCTTCGCTTAAAAAATTCAGATATAGTGTTACCACATTTATCGGCTAATACCCCTCCAATAACTTCAACTTGATGGTTAAGCCTTGGCTCCTGCAGTAAATTCATAATAGAGCCAGCTGAACCAGTTTTTGCATCTGGAGCTCCAAATACTAAACGCTTTATTCTGCTATGCACTAATAATCCTGCACACATAGAGCATGGCTCAAGTGTTACATATAACGTGCAGTCAATTAAGCGATAATTATTGAGTGCTTTGCCAGCTTCTCGTACTGCAATCATTTCGGCATGAGCTGAAGGGTCATTATCAGTTATAGAACGATTGTATCCAGATGCTATAAGTTGATTATCTTTTACTAAAACAGCACCTACTGGGATCTCATTAAGCTGCTCGGCTTGTTTTGCATACAAAAGCGCTTGTTCCATCCAATAAGCGTCGTCAAATGGCTTGTTCATTATTTCTTCTTAAATTACGTTTTATGCTTTAATTATACCTAGTTAACATCCTAAAGCGCGGCAATGATTACTTTATTGCAAAAATAAAACACTATTTAGCTGTTAATAATGGCTCACTGCCGCTGATTTACGTTATAATCTCTCGCTTTTTTTATTTAGCTCACAACACGGGTAGCGAATGAAATTTCCTGGACGCCGCAGGCATAAACATTATTTTCCAGTGGAAGCCAAAGATCCACTAACTAATCAACTTAACGCAACAGATAGATTACAACGTAGCTATATTACGGGTATCGATCAAATCGTTGTTGATATAGAAGCAAAAGTTGATCAAGCTTTCCTTGATGAGTTTCAACTACGCAGAGGGATGTCACAAGTTATAGACAGTGACATAACAAATGCTCTGTACGACCGCTTAAAATTAAACGACATGGTTGATTATGAATTTGCAGGTGGAACCATTGGTAACACAATGCACAACTATTCTGTACTTGCAGATGATCGCTCTGTTTTATTAGGCGTAATGAGCGAAAACATTAAAATTGGCAGTTACGCATATCGCTTTTTATGTAATACCTCAAGCCGTGTAGACTTAGATTATTTACAACCTGTTGATGGGCCAATAGGCCGTTGTTTCACACTCATTGATGAAACGGGCGAACGCACCTTTGCAATCAGTGCGGGTTTAATGAATTACCTACGCCCAGAATCAATAGATAAATCGTTGATAGAAAACTCATCGGCTTTAGTCATTAGTGCATACCTTATGCGAACACAAGATGACGAAACCATGACAGATGCAACGATGCAAGCCGTAAAATATGCTAACGATGCTGGCGTACCTGTTGTTCTTACACTCGGCACTAAATTTTTAATTGAGCAAGATCCTGCTTGGTGGGCAAACTTTGTTGAAAAGCATGTAGATATTCTTGCTATGAACGAAGAAGAAGGCTTTGCTATTACAGGGTTTGAAGACCCGCTTTTAGCAGCAGACAAAGCACTAGATTGGGTAGATCTTGTTATATGCACTGCAGGTGAAAAAGGGCTATTCATGGCAGGCCATGTTGACGACAGCTTTAAACGTGAAACCGAATACCCATTACTACCTGGTGCTATTGCAGACTTTAATCGCTATGAATTTTCACGCGCTATGCGTAAAGCAGATTGCGAAAACCCTATAAGAGCATACAGCCATACGGCTCCTTTTATGGGCGGACCTGACTCAATCAAAAATACAAATGGCGCTGGCGATTGTGCACTCGCTGCTGTATTACATGACTTATCAGCAAATGTTTATCATAAGCTTAATGTCGCTAACTCAGCAAAGCACGATCAACAAGCTATTACATACTCATCTCTTGCACAAATTAGTAAATATGCAAACAGAGCAAGTTATGAAGTACTTGTTCAGCACTCTCCCCGCTTATCCCGTGGTTTACCTGAGCGTGAAGATTGTTTAGAACAGGTTTATTGGGAGCAATAAGCTCCCTATATCTCTCTAAAAGATAGAAATATCAAGCTTTTTAGATAGCAGCTCTAATGCTGCTATTCCTGCTACTGAGTTACCAAACGAATTAAGCCCTGGGGAATAAACGGCTACTGTAAACTTGTTAGGTAATACCGCAAGAATAGTTCCTGACACCCCTGATTTACCTGGCATACCGACCCTATACCCAAAATCACCCGCAGCATCATATAAACCACTGGTAAATAATAGTGAATTAAGCTGTTTATTTTGACGACTACTTAAAACCTGCTCACCAGATGGCTGATCAACTCCTTTATTTGCCAAAAAGCTATATGCCTTAGCGAGTTCAACACAATTAAGCTCAATAGAGCAAAAGTTGAAATACGACCAAAGCACATCATCAACGTCATTCTCAAAATTACCAAACGATTTCATTAAATGCGCCATAGCAGCATTGCGGTGTCTAAATTCATACTCAGAATTAGCCACTTTTTTATCAATCACAATGCCGCGATTACCTGATAGTAATCTGAATGTTTCGAGCATCGAGTGCATAGGTGCAGACAATCGGCTATAAAGCGCATCACAAGTAACAATAGCACCCGCATTTATGAATGGGTTACGCGGCACACCTTTTTCAAATTCAAGTTGCGTAAGCGAGTTAAACGCTGTACCAGAGGGCTCCTTACCTACCCTGCTCCAAAGTTCGTCACCATAACGCTGTAACGCCATAGTTAATGTCATCACTTTAGATACTGATTGAATGGTAAATCGCTGAGAACAATCACCTGCGCAAATGATTTCACCTTCAGTAGTGTATATGGCAATAGAAAACTGCTCAGGGTCAACCTCAGCAAGTGCAGGGATATAATCGGCTACTTTCCCTTTAGACAGTAAAGGGGCGACTTCTTGAGTAATTTCATTTAATACACGTTGGTAATCTGTAGTAGGCAATTAACACCTCAAATAGATTTAGCTAAATGAAAATATTACCATGCCTCAGATTAAACGAGCTAGTTTAGTTAGATGAAATTAATTGTATTGTGAATTATGTTCACAATAAACAATCTAATGTGAGGATAAACGACAAGAAAAACAATTAATGATAAACACCACTAATTAGCAAATTTAATAACCTATTTATATCACCTAAACATAAGGCTATTACTCACCAAACCTTAAACTCTTTAGCAGTAATATTTAATCAATCCCAGGTAGAAAAGCTGACGCTAATAGGGTTAAAGGTATCAGTTATTAGACAGAGATAAATAATATAACCTTGTTGTTTATATTATTTACCTTACTTAAACTAGATTCTTTAATTATACGAATTAGTAAAGCTCGCCTTGTAATTGTAACTTAATTGATTTACTTCATTTCAAAATACAAAAAGCGTCACTTTACTGCAACAGGCTTCGCTTAATTAAAGTCGTTACACCACTCTCTTGAATATCCGAGGGATAAAAAGTCACATCGTTGATAGCATACTTTCATTGTGTTGGTCGGTCTTATATAAGCTCACTTTAGAATTGGTATTGTTACTGAGCTCAGTATGCTTAACGCCAATTTACTAAACCCCAGACAACAAAAAACCCGTTACATTGCTGTAACGGGTTTCTCTTAATTAAATCCTGGTAATGTCCTACTTTCACATAGCAAATGCTACACTATCATCGGCGCTGTTTCGTTTCACTACTGAGTTCGGCA